>CAYOWR010000127.1:0-3209 GCA_964407725.1 uncultured Methanosarcinales archaeon | reverse complement strand
CATTATTTAAGTCTTCCAGCATGAAATTGAATGCGTTCATTAAACCTTTCCATCCAATGTACATTTGCGCTTCCTGCACTTTCTCTGATGCTTTCTGCTTCAATTTGAGCTCTGGAATTAATTTTTTTATTTGCTCCTCTTGTTTCTCCATTTCATCCTTTTTTTCATTGATGTAATCCAGCAAAGCATCTGGAGAGGAAGCATGATAATATTTTGTTTTGGATTTTATTATGAAGGATGCCAAGCCTTTCTCCATTAGCCTTTCAAGTATGCTGTATATTTTTGACGAGGAAACCTTTGCCTTGTCCATTATTGGGCCTGTTGTTGAGGAGCCAAGCTCGAGCAAGGTAAGATAGACTTTGGCTTCTGACTTGGTCAAGCCCAGTTTTTGCAGAGTATTTTCTTCCATAACTACCTCCTATAGGAGGAGGTAATATTTAAATATAGGTAACTACTTTTTAGTAATAAAATTATTTTTAAGAATAAAAATAAAACAATGAAAAAAACAATTTTATTTGGAATATTTATTTTTATTTTGTTTGTATCTGGCTGCGCACAAGAGCAAATACAAGGCGCATTAATAAGCGAACAATCCTTTAATGGCTCATACAAAATCGGAGTAATGCTTGCTCTGACAGGCGATGCTGCAACTTATGGATTGCCAGAACAAAAAGTAATTAAGATAGCTGTAGATGAAATCAATTCTAAAGGCGGCATTAATGGTAAAAAGCTGATTGCTGTGTACGAAGATGGGAAATGCAATCCAAAGGATGGCAATGCAGCGGCTCAAAAATTAATTAATGTTGATAAAGTAAAAGTTATTATTGGAGGTTCATGCTCTGGTGAAACTTTAGGAGCAGCGCCTATAGCCGAATCTAATAAAGTATTAATTATTTCACCAAGCTCTACCTCTCCTGATATAACAAATGCTGGTGATTTTATTTTTAGAGTTGCTCCCAGCGACGCAAAAGCAGGAATTGTAGCATCCGATTACGCATACAATAGTTTAAAAGCAAGAAAAGCTGCATTGATAACAGAACTCGCTGATTACCCGCAAGGATTGAGAAGGGTTTTCAAGGAAAATTTCATTAATTTTGGCGGTAAAATAGTCGCAGATGAAACTTATAATCCTGAGGATACAGATTTCAGAACCCAAGCTACAAAGGTCAAGTCTTCGAATCCTGATATTGTGTACATTGTCCCTCAAGCACCTCCAAAAGGCATTTTGCTGTTAAAACAGATGAAAGAAACTGGAATAAATAAACAAATATTGACAGCCGAAGTTTTAATCGGCAGGGATGTTATCAAAGAAAATACACTATTGGCAGATGGATTAATTGGTGTTGAGCAGAAATTTGATGATAATAATCCAAAAGCAACAGCGCTTTTTGCAAAGTATAGGCAACAAACAAAACAAGAGCCGCCATTTCCGACTTATATGGCTGGCGCTTATGATATTGTCTATTTAATGGCAGATGGAATAAGAAAACATGGCTATAATGGCGAAAATCTTAGGAATTATTTGTACTCTGTTAAAAACTATCAAGGAGCAATTGGAAATTTGACTTTAGATACGTACGGTGATCCGATTATGGATTTTGATGTAAAACAAGTTAAAAATGGGCAATTGAGTTTAGTCAAATAATTTTCAAACCCTTGCCCCACATTTGCTGCAAAAATTATCATAAACCCCCATAACATTCCTGCATCTTGGGCAATATTTGTATTGTCCTTGCTGGTTTTGCCTTAATCGGGCATATTGCTGTTTAACAGCTTCTTTTTTATTTTCAGTTTTCTCTTTGCTTTTTCCTTGAATAAAATTAATCAATAGCTTTGCAACGCCAAATGCAATCAGGAATAAGCTTGCATAATAAAAAATATATAATTTTTCATAATTTATTCTCCAGGATGCAATGCCGACAAACAAGCCTACAATAATATAAGCCAAGCCGTGTATTTTTGCCAAATCTATCACTCTTTCTTTCCAATCATCTTCTTTCCCATATACTTCTGCAAAACCTTGGGAACCTTAATTGTCCCGTCTTTCTGCTGGTAATTTTCAATTATTGCCCTTAAAGCTCTCGTAGTAGCAACTGCTGTGCTGTTCAGTGTATGCAAGTATTCTTTTTCCTGGCCTTTCAAATATTTTATGTTCAATCTTGTTGCCTGGTAAGCTGTGCAGTTGGAGCAGCTTATCACTTCCCTATACAAGTTTTCCCGAGGAAACCATGCTTCAATATCATATTTCTTTGCTGCAACAATTCCAATGTCACCAGTGCATACATTTACAACCCTGTAAGGAATCTCCAGCTTCTGGAAAATTTCTTCGCCATTTTGCAATAATTCCTCATGAAATTTACATGAATCTTCCGGCTTGCAGAAAATAAACTGCTCAACCTTGTAGAAATGATGAACTCTAAAAATGCCTCTTGTGTCAATGCTGTGGCTTCCTAATTCCTTTCTAAAGCAAGGGCTAAAGCCAACAAATTTTAATGGAAGATTTTTTTCATCATAGGTTTCATTCATCAATAAGGCAGCAATCGGATGCTCAGAAGTCGCAATCAACATTAAATCTTCATCCTCAACTTTATACATCATTGTCTCAAAGTCTTTCAAGTCAGTTACGCCTTCATACGGCTTTCTTCTCAGCATTAAAGGAGGATTAATCAGCTTGTAGCCTTTTTCTGTCAAAATTTCAATCGCAAAATGCACTAAAGCAAGCTCTAATCTTGCCATATCACCCATAAGATAATAAAATCCATGCCCGGAAACTTGAGAAGCCTTTTCAAAATCAGCAAGCTCTAAAGATTCAATCAATTCGCCATGGGGCTTTAGCTCAAAATCAAACTTTGGCTTTTTGCCCCATTCCTTTACAACTTTATTGTCATTTTCATCTTTGCCAACAGGAACAGACTCGTGTAGAATATTTGGAATTCTCATCAAATAATATTCAATTTTGTTTTTCAGCTCTTCAAGTTTTTCATCGCTTTTTTTTATCTTTTCAGGCAATTCTTTTGCTTCCTGTATTTTATCCTTGAAATCCTCACCTTTTTTCTTCAAAATATTGATTTCCTCGGTTATTTCATTTCTTCTCTGCCTTAGTTTTTGGTTTTCCTGAAGCAATTTTCTGTATTCAACATCTATTTTTAGCAAATCATCTACCCATTCAAGCTTTTCCTTGTCGTTTCTCTTCTGCAAATCCTTCTTTA
>CAYOWR010000126.1:0-3225 GCA_964407725.1 uncultured Methanosarcinales archaeon | reverse complement strand
AAAAGTCCAGGATAAGCATAAGCAGCAATAAAGATATTGGGCCTTATTGTGAAATCATTCAAGCCGTCTGCAAGTGCTTCTCCATTCCAAAATTTGTTTTTTGTCTTGATTCTTAATGTGTTCTCCAAAACTTTATACTTATGGTTTTGCGTCAATTCAAAGCCAAGCTTGTACATGTTAAGCCTTAGAGTCTGCAACTCAATCCTAGCTCCTTTTCTATCATCGCCTTTAAATTCAGCATCCATCCATGTTTCCTGTGGGCCATTAACTTCAAGACTATCCTTTGTGTGAAATTTTAGCAAGCCATTTATTGATTTCTCAAGCGAATTTTCAATGTCATAAAGCAGCTTGTAATACTCATTTTCCTTTCTGCTTATAATGGAATTGCATCTCTTGATGTATTCTTTTATATTTTTGGCGCCTGCCAATTTGCTCTGCTTAATCCAGTACATTGATTTTTTTATCGAATTAATTGTTTCCTTGTTCCTGTTTATCTTGTCAACTAAATGATTGCATCTCAAAAAAATCCATCCAATAGAGTCAGCGCTTCCAAGAGATTTTGAATTACCAATAAGATTTGGCAATCTGCCGTCATTAGTTATCAATTCCAAATAATTTAATAAAATTTTTTCAGCGAATTTTTTATTTATTTCAGAAAGCGCCTTTAATGATATTAAAGAGTCTCTTATCCAAAATTGAAAAAACCATGGCAACCCTGCAAAAATGCCGGAATAATTTTTTTCTTCTACTGCAAGATTGCCTAAGGAATTGGCTGCACTTATGTAAGCAACTTTTATATCTTTGCTTATTTTTTCATTTGATATTATTTTTTTTATATTTTCATTTTTAAGCATGTTAAAGAAATGCTCTTTTTCTTTTTGCTTTAAATTATTCAAATTGCCAAATACAAACTCCGATTCTTTCATTGCGCTTTTTTTGCTTTTTGAAATAGAGAAAACAAATTTTGTACCTTTTAGCCTTAGTGCATTGCAGACAAATCTCCTGAATGGAACTGAGTTTCTATTTTCGTCTTCAAAATAGTGCCTTTCAATCCACTTGTCAATTTTTTCAAAAAAATTGTTGTCACTTTTTATGGCAAGATATAAAGCAAATTCCTCAACACCATCACTTTTATCCTCCCTTTTGTCAGTTTTTTTTGTGAATTTAACGATTATACAGCCATCTTCTTCAAATATCTCATAATGCCTGCCAAATTCCCTGTTATCAAACGAGTTTTTGCAGTCAAGAATTAATTCGATCTCATTTTCCGAATTCAATTCATAAATCATGGAGTTGAATCCTTTTGGCGTTAAGAACAGTTCAATAGCATCTCCTTTTTTTCTCTCTGCAAAATAAAACCCGTTCTTGATAAAATCAATCTTGTTATTTCCAGGAATTTCAATATTCTCAATAAATCTGTACATGCTCCTTGTCTTTTGGTCAAAATAGAAAAAGCCCTGGTATCTCGAAGATGGATTTTTAAAAAAGCTGCAGTAGCCGCCATTCCTGTTAGTAAGCAAAAAGCCGAGGTTATCGTTAATTTTATTGTTTATTGTTAAGATTCCAAGATGATGGATGGCATTCATATTTCCCCAATTACTTGTAAAATTTTTCAACTGCCAGATTATGGGCACTGATGTAATGGTTAACAAAACTTTTCCAATCCGCTAAAGAGGCTACTTTTCTTGCCTCGAGCTTATTTGCTACTCTCTCTTCTTTTGAAAAATTTGCATAATTAAACATGACATCAACTAACTGGCTTACAACATCATCGTCGCTTTTGCTCAGTCTTTTGAGAACGTAAATGCCAGGAGCATCACTCTGCGCGCATTCTGTGCAGAAAAATCTTCCAAATCCGGCCAAATCTGTTGTTACAGAAGGAACTCCCAAAGCGCCGGCTTCCAATGGAGTGTATCCCCAGGGCTCATAATAGCTTGGAAAAATTCCAAGATGGGAGCCCTGCATCGCCTCATAATAATTCAGGTTCAATAAGCCATCAGCGCCGCTTAAATAAATCGGATAGTAAATTATTTTTACAGGGTCTTCTTCATCATTTTTCAGATTTGCATCTTTTATCGCTTTCAGGATAGTATCATTCTCGTCGTACAAGTCATGCGTCAGCACAGGCGGTTTGCCTTTTTTGACAAACCTACCAACCCGAACTTTCATCTCTGTCAAAAAATCCTCTTCAAATAAGTTCTCTTTTGAAATTTTCTTGTCCGAGACAAAAGAGTAGATGATGTTTTTCTCAACATCTTCCAAGGTCTCCTGAAGTGCATCCTTTATGTCCTGGAAAAGCGTCTTGTTTTCTATAAGTTCCGGCCGTATGTTTCTGAAATTTGCCGGTACCCAAATAAAAGCTATTATTGTCTTTTTGGATTTTGCCTGCTTTAGCCTTTCATTTAATTTTCCCAGCGCCTTAATGAATATATCGATTCCTTTGTCGTGAAACTCATATCTGCCTGCAAGAAAATAAATAAGTGTTTCTTTAGGGTCAAATGTGTAATACGGGAAAAAATAATAAAGCATGAACTCCCTTATCCTGTCGCGCTGCAGCCTGTGCTTTATCATCACTTCTTCAAAAGTAGGAAATTTTTTTATGTCCAGGCCGTTGGGCAGCAAAACATCAGGCTTTCTTTTTAATAAATAGGAAGCTTCCATCCCGGTTATCTCGCTGACTGTTGTGAAAACATCTGCAAAGAAAGCAGAGTTCTTCTCAACAAGATGCTTAGCCTCTACGTTATATTTGTATACTTCTTGGTCAGGATTTATTTTGTTCCACAGATTGTACAAGTCGATATTGGAGCTTGCAAGGGTTCTGCCCAGCACTGTGGCATGCGTTGTAAACACAGTCGCAATTCCTGCGTTTTTTTTCTTCAGGTAGAGCAAGCCAGCTCCTGAAAGCCATTCATGGAAATGTGCAGCAATCTTTTGATTGCCGAAGCATTTAGACAGCTTTTCGATTAGCATTCCACTGCAATACGCCCAAACGACAGGCTCATTGTAATCCTGCTGCGCTCTCAAGGAATCGATTTTATACCAGTCCCAAAGCTCTCGCTTTACATCATTTATCCGATAATTATAAGTGACAAAATCTATCAAGATAACTGAAGGATTTCCTTCGATGAGCCACTTTCCAAAATGGCAGATTATTCCGTTTTTTTTGAGCTCCTCAAAAGGCGCTTTGCAGAACTCAGCCGGAATCTCTTCCTGGAACTGCCCGAT
>CAYOWR010000125.1:0-3228 GCA_964407725.1 uncultured Methanosarcinales archaeon | reverse complement strand
TCAGAATTCTGTTACCAATCCATTCTTTTGGGTAATTATAAGTTTTTACCAGTTCATGTAATACCCACTGTCTAACTTTCTCTTCAGGGGTAGGATTAACCCTATCTTTGAAAAAGTAATCGTCAAAAGATACTTCATAGTAAGGTTGTAGCCTCATATCCTTTAGTAGTCATACTATATTTAAATAGGTTATTACTTACTGTCTCATAAAATCACTATTTCCTTCTCAACTTTTTTACTCAACATCTCAACAATCTTCCCTATTTTCTCCTCAACAAACTTCTTATTAAATCTTCCACTATCATTAACTCTTATCATAGTGCCTTTAAGCTGTTCGGTAACTATTTTGTTCTTTATATGATCTCTATTCTTTCTATTATTTAGATATCCTTCCCCATGTATTGGTATTCTATGATGCCTGCCGTCCCATTCAATAAAGATTTTTTGCTCAGGAGAGGCTATGTCTATCTGCCAATTCTCATTTAACACATAGTTATAAATCCAATTATAATTTGGAAGTTTTCCCCTTAATAATTCAAAAGCATATTTTTGGTTTCTGGAGCCCCTTATACTAGATTCTAAAGAAGCCTTTCTGCCAGCTATAACCCAAGGATGCTTTTTCCTTTGTTCTGGAGTAAGATTGCCCCATTCAGCATTTCTAACTAAAGCCATTTTCTTTTTACGTTCATCTTCAGAAAGTGTAATCCAATAAGCCTTTCTTTTTTTGCTGAATATCGCTCTTGAAATAGCTAAAAATTTTTCATGCCCAAGACTTTTGACCGAATGCCTATAGATTGTTCTTTTATCTAAATAAATTTCTTGCATATTGGCAATTTCATAAGTGGATTTATGCCCTAAAAAAAATTTAACTACAAGCTTTTTCTGATTATTATAAAAATCCTTATGCACTCTAGCAAAATGTCCGCCTAAATTTCTTGAAAAAAGTTTATTGCATACTGGGCATTTCTTTTTAGCTTTTTGTAAGAATTCATGGTCATACATGTCCCTCAGGAATTTGGCAAATTTAACATGTTGTTCATCATTTTTTAGGTTTCTATGAAAAATGTGATCGATAAGAGATTTGTTATTTTTACTTTGTTTATCACAAACAGGACATCGACAATTGTATTCTGATACATTGTAGTTAATTCCATTAACATATGACATTTGAATCAAATTGTTTAATAATTGTTGTCCTTTAAATATTTCACCCAAGCATGTCCAGTGCTTGTTTTCCATATAGAAAATTTCTATATAGAAAGAAATTCAAAAACATAACTCTTATAAAGCGATAAAATAACCAATTTATAGACGATAAATTGATGTTCAAGTTCTTTAAAAAATGGCTGAAAAAACTCAAGAGAAACTAGGCACAAAAGTCATACAAAGAGTTATACATGAAGAGATGAAACAGGCTTACCTTGATTATTCTATGTCTGTCATTGTCGGAAGAGCGTTGCCTGATGTCAAAGACGGATTAAAACCAGTTCATAGGCGTGTTTTATTTGGTATGAACGAATTAGGTTTAACCCATGATAAGCCATACAAAAAATGTGCTCGTGTCGTAGGGGAAGTTTTAGGAAAATGGCATCCCCATTCCGATGTCGCTGTTTACGATACATTAGTTAGAATGGCGCAGGATTTTTCTATGAGATATCCTCTTGTGGATGGCCAGGGAAATTTTGGTTCTGTCGACGGGGATGTTGCTGCCGCCCTACGTTATACAGAATGCCGCTTGACAAGACTAGCAGAAGAAATGCTTGAAGACATTGACAAGAAAACAGTAAAATTTATTCCAAATTTTGACAATTCAGTTACAGAGCCTGTTGTTCTGCCTTCCAAGCTTCCAAATCTTTTGATAAATGGCAGCTCTGGAATTGCAGTTGGCATGGCTACAAATATTCCTCCGCATAATATTGGAGAAGTGATTGACGTTACTATAAAACAAATAGATAATCCTGAATTAAGCGTTGAAGAAATTTTGAGTATTATTCAAGGCCCTGATTTTCCGACAGGCGCTTTGATTTATGGCAGAAGCGGCATAAAAGATGCTTATTCAAAAGGAAGAGGAAAAATTCTTGTTAGGGCAAAAACAACAATAGAACAGGGAAAAAATAGAACTGTTATCATAGTCAATGAAATTCCATTCATGGTTAATAAATCAGAGCTTCTTGAAGAGATAGCAGACTTGGTAAGGGACAAAAAGATAGTTGGAATCTCAGATTTAAGAGATGAGTCTGACAGGCACGGCATAAGGGTGATGATTGAACTGAAAAAAGATGCAGATTCAAATGTTGTTCTAAACCAGTTGTTCCAGCACACAAGAATGCAGACAACCTTTGGAATTATAATGCTGGCTTTGGTGAATAACGAGCCGAAAATACTGAACATAAAGGGATTGATGTATCATCACATTGAGCACAGAAAAGATGTTGTTAGGAAAAGAACACTATTTGATTTAAACAAAGCGCAAGTGAGAGCTCATGTATTGGAAGGATTGATTATTGCACTGAGGAATATTAATAATGTAATAAAGCTGATTAAGGAAAGCAAGTCTGTTGAAACAGCATCCGAAGCCTTAACTTCAGCTTTTAACCTCACAAAAGAACAGGCAACGGCAATTCTTGAGATGAGACTGCAAAGGCTTACTTCTCTTGAGACAGAAAAGATAAACCAGGAGCACAAGGATTTGCTGAAGCTTATAGAGGAACTAAAAGCTATCCTCTCAGATCCGCAAAAAATACTGGACATAATAAAGAAAGAATTTTCGGAATTAAAACAAAAATATAACGATTCCAGAAGAACACAAATAATGGACGAGGAGACAGAGCTTGAGACAGAGGATTTGATAAAGGAAGAAGATATGGTTATAACAATTACGAATTCCGGCTACATAAAAAGATTGGCTTTGCAGACTTACAAGACTCAAGGCAGAGGCGGCAAAGGCGTTGTCGGCGCAGGAACCAAGGAAGAGGACATCGTTAAAGATATATTTGTTGCAGGCACGCATTCTTTTATTTTATTTTTCACAAACAAAGGCAAAGTCTACTGGCTTAAAGTCTATAATGTTCCTGAAGCCAGCAGGCAGGCAAGAGGAAAAGCAATAGTCAATCTATTGCAGCTTGCAAATGATGAAGCTATAACAGCATTTGTTCCAGTCAAGCAGTTTGACAATCAGCATTATCTGATAATGGCAACTAAAAAAGGCACTGTAAAAAAGACAGAGCT
>CAYOWR010000124.1:0-3233 GCA_964407725.1 uncultured Methanosarcinales archaeon | reverse complement strand
TTATTATTGTAATTATTTTCATTGAGAAGGTTATATTTATAGTTAATGGTTTTTCAAGGTCGATTGCGATATATTTATAAGTTTATAACCTCTTAACTCTCAAATGAAATTTATCAATAAGAATACAATAAAACTTGATAAAGAGATTAACGAGTTTGATAAGCTGGTTTTCCGCTTTGTAAGAATATTAAAGAAATATACTGATTATGTTATAGTAGGTGGGTATATTCCTATATTGCTGGGTAGAGCAAAAACCACAGATGAAGTTGATATTTTTATTAAACATTTAAGCAAAGAAAAAATTAAGGAATTTTATCATGATATCAGAAAAAGGTATTGGAGCTTAAATGCAAAAAATTCAGCTCGATTCTATAAACTGCTAATGAAAGATTTAGCTGTTAGAATTTCTTTGAAAAATACAATAACACCTAATTTTAAAATTAAAATTGCACGCACCAAATTGGAAATGGCAAATTTTGTTGATAAAACTACTGTTATAACAAAACTTGGAGCTGTTTATATGTCTCCTTTATCTGTTGCGATTGATTTTAAGAAGAATCGTTTAAGGTCTTACAGGGACATTGAAGATGCAGTGTATCTTGAAGAAATTCTAGATATCAAGAATCAGAAAGCAAGTATGAATATATATAATAGACGATTAATTTCTTCTCAAGACAGAATAAAAGATAGGCTGAATTTTGTAGAGTATTGGGCAAACTATGTAAGAACTCATCCTGACAAAGTGTGGAGCAGGCAGCAGAATATTTTGATTAACTCAATGATGAAAAATGCAAAAAATTCTAAACTAACCCCAAAAGAATATTTAAAGATTAAGGGCGAGCTATAAATCTATTTAGGGCATTCTCCTACTGTCCAATACAGAACTTTTTCATCCATGCATGCAAAACAACTATTGGAGTACGCGTCTGCGCATGGATATCTTACGCACTGGATTTTCGCAGAATCAAACCAGCCGCACACTGGTTCATAAATTTCTGCGCAGAAATCTGCTGCTTTTTGCTCTGGAGTGCAAAAATTGCTTTTTTGGGCTTCATTTTTGGATGTTTGATTTACTTCCTTCAGTTTACAACCACATCCGCAATCATTTTCGAAATATTCCATATTTTGCTCGCACATAAACTTGATTGTGCTGCACTGTTGAATGCTTCTGCCAACATATTTAGGCTCGGGCTTGGAGTAATCACATTGTCTAATCTGCCCATTTTGAGCGCATGCTGCTGCAAATACAGCTAAAAGAATTCCTAAAATCATTATGTATTTCATACGCAAAATAAAGAAAGCACATTATTTAAAGATTTAGCCATATAATCTAGATTCTCTCTTACCAATTCAGCATATCATGCTGCTTCTTGAAATGATGGTAGGTATTCCACATTACTTTTTTCACCTTGTCTTCTGCTTCTTTTTTAGCGAGAGCAAGCTTCATCAGGTCTGTTTGTGTTATTTTTTTCACTTTTGCCTTTAATTCCTTTTTCATTTTGAATGAAGTAAACAGCTCGGCAAAGCCCCCAAAAACTGACATAAAAGGGCCAGTTTTCTTGACTTCCTTTGGAGCTTCCTTTTTCTCCTCAAATTCCTCTCCGGCTTCTTTCAAGTATCTGATTAATTCGTCTCCCAATGCTTCCATTGCAGCTTTCACAGAGCCGTCTATGACTCCAAGCAGCTGAAAGTCTTCCTGTTCTTTCATTTTTTTGTAGTTTTCAATCTCCTTGTCAGTCCATGCATAAGCCCTGAAATCTATTTCAACCCTTCCAAGATGCAATGGCCCTCTTTGGTATTCCTGCGTATAGCTCATTTCTGGTCTTGTCCTGAACAGATAGTGCATCAAAATACATTGATTGACACCACCACCAGTTGGTTTGACTGCCAAATTCTCAACTTCAATCATCGAGCTTTCAAAGGCAACAATCAAATCAGGGGTTTCTGTCTTTGACTGGTCCAATTGCAGCCTTTGTATATTTCTCAAATAAGGCTTGACCCAAGTCATATACATCCTTATAATCTCAAAATGCTGCCTGAGATATTTTAAGGTGAATTTTCTTCTGTTCTTGACCTCTTCATAAGTGTGCTCTTTCCATGCCAAATATGCTCTTAATTTTCTTTTTAGTACTTCTCTTACTTTTCTGTTGAATTGGCCTCTGTCTCTTTCCACAACAATGTCAACATCTTCCTGTTTTTTAGGATGAGTGCTGAAGAACAGGTCTGGCAAAGTCGTAAATTGGACTTCTCTAGCCATCCCATAGACAGAAGCAGGATTTTTTGCGCCCTGCTCAACCAAATCAACCCAGATGCCCTTTAAAGTGATTTCTGCGCTTTCAGCGCTTGGGCTGTTTGTGTAACTGTCAGCATAGTAGCTTAATCTTTCATCTAATATTCTCATCTCCCTTACCAGTTGAAAAAGCTCCCTTACCATCTTGCCTGTTGTTGCCAGAAACTGGCTTACTTTATCCTGCTGCAGCCCTATCCTTTGCTGTGAAGCTCCGAAAAAGGCTGAGTTCTCGGCTGCAGCAAAAACATCTGTTATTTTGTCAATTCTTGCAAATCCGCCATAATATCTTAGGTAGTGCAAAGTCCAGAAATACGGCTCTTCAATGGAAATGTTGTAGCCTTCATAGTGAAGCCTGTATCTTCTTGAAGGCTTTGGAAAGCCGGTCTTTATTTTTGTGCCTCTGAATTCCTCGCTTTCCTCAATTTCAAATCCAAATTTCTTAATATCAGCTTCTGTTAATGGCATTTTTTCCCTTTTTCCATATTTTTGTTATTTTTGTATTTTTATAGTTATTGTAGTATTATTCAAAAATTCTCAATTCATCATCTTCATATTTCGTATGTCTAGCTTTCCTTTCATTTAGGTTTAATTCTATAACATCTTCCCTTTTCAGCATTTCTTCTACCTCAAATCTTGTTTTTCCCATTAACTCAGCCAAGTCCTCTATCTTCAATTTGCATCACCCCTTTTCCTTATTCTTAATATAAATCCGTCCTTGTGCTTCTTGAATTCCAATTCCATGCCTTTTTTCAGCCCTTCATATTCTGCAAGAAGCTTAGGAATAGTAATTACAAGCTGGCCAGAAGGAAGCTTTTGAATTTTAACCATAAAACACCAAAGTTTGACGTCGTAATAATAGTATTTTTAATAGTTTTTTACATATTTAAATAAATGATTTTAAAAATATTTAAATTAATAGTATATAAAGCTTGCGGTTTTGAGA
>CAYOWR010000123.1:0-3237 GCA_964407725.1 uncultured Methanosarcinales archaeon | reverse complement strand
GTCAGCCAAACCGTAACAAAAAACCAAAATTTCCAAATCATAGGCTTATTAAATTTAATCAGCAGAAGCACCAAGATTGTGCCAATAATAATCGCAATTGTAATGTAAACAAAGGATGTTGACTGGTTTTCAACTTCAGGCCTTTCAATGTCATATGGCAGTGGCTTGTAAATAATTTCTTTTTCTTCAACTGTTCTCTTGTGGTCTATGTACTGGTTGATTATCAGCAAGCCAATAAATTGGGCCATGAAGAAAAAAATGAGTAAAATAGTTGTAACTTTCAAAGTATGCTTCATTTGTGGGATTAGAATTAAGTAGTTTATAAATTGGTATGTTCATAATAGCTTTAAATTAATCCTATATAATAGGAATTTTTACTTCTATAATAGGAATAAAAACTTATATAATAGGATAAATACTTATATAATAGGATTATAATCTTATATAATAAGATATATTACTACTTATATAGTAGGACTTATTCTTATATAATAGGATTTATTTCTTATTAGGTGTGATAGAATGAAAATATTTATATACTATTACTTACAAGATAAGATAAGAATAACGTGAATAACGATAAAACTTCAGACATAAATGGTATTATTTCTAAGTTTAAAGAGTTGTCAAAAGAAGACAAAATTGCATTAGTCTCCTATCTAATAAATGAAATCAAAAAGCTGCATGAAATAAGCGAGGCTGAAATTCTAAAGAAAGAAATTATGATTCCTGTTGGCATATTTTCAACTGAGCTAAGTTCTTTGGAAGCGATTGTAAAATACCTGAAAGAAAATTTGAAATTAAAATTTGCAAAGATTGCAAAGCTTCTCAACAGAAGCAACAAGACAATCTGGGCAACTTATCACAAAGCAAGCAAAAAAATGCCTTTGCCTTTTGGCGAGATTTCTCGAGAGATTATGATTCCTGCCTCTGTCTTTGCCAACAGGCAGTTCTCTACTCTTGAGAATATTGTTGCTTACTTGAAGGATCTTGATTACTCTAATCATGAAGTTGCTTTGATGCTGCGCTTAGATGACAGGACAATCTGGACGGTATATGACAGAGTGAAGAAGAAAAGGGGAATAAAAAATGAGGAATAAGCTGCAAAAATTGGAGCTTGCAATCATTTTATTAGCTTTAGCCATGACTGGAGTTGGAATTTACTTCCTAGGCCCGTCAATAACTGGGTTTATAATCAAGGAATTCAATTACGAGCAGGACTTGAATCTTGTAGTTACAGCAAATGGGAATTACACATGGATTGTTGAAAATGTTGGTGAACTGAAATCTATAAAATTAGATGGCAGAGTGACAACCTATGGAAAGGCAAGAGTTTACATAGAGAATAATGGAATTAAATATTTGATATTTGACAGCACAAGCTTAAATGAAAGCAAGGAGATTATATCAAATGAAACCAGCCTGATAACAGGCTTTGCTGTCGGCGATGATAATGGAAATAATCAAAACAATAATTCAAATCAGCAAAACGATGAAGATAGGAGAAAGCAAAACAGCAAGCCGGACTGGACATCTGGAGTTGACGAGTTTTTAATAAATGGGACAACTTTGATTAATTTATCCCAGCACTTCTCTGATGAGGACAATGACAGCTTGATATATTCCGCATCTGAAGCTGAAGGCTTGGATATTTCAATTGATGGAGAAATAGTGACATTAGAGCCAATAAGCCAGGATTTGAATACAACAATAACTTTCATAGCTTCTGATGGCATTGACTCAAAAAGCGAAACTGTTGATTTAATAGTTATAGCTGAAGCTGGAAATAATGCCCCCAGATGGATTTCGGCAACTGAATCATTCATATTGAATAATACATTGTCAATTGACCTATCTGAATATTTCACAGATGATGACAATGATACATTAAGCTTTAGTGTTTCTGATGCTGTCGATGTAAATGAAACTATATCAGATAATATATTGAATCTAAGCACTTCAAAAGACAACTTCAATGCAACACTGAAAATAACAGCATCTGATGGCAAATCAAGCGCAGATAAAGATGTAATTTTGATAATTCCATTAACCAATGAAACAATAGAAACACAATTAAACGAAACAAAATCAATAAAAATGAACTTATCATATAATAAAGGAACAATTTATGATGCAAATGACAATGGAGAAGAAAGCGTAAATGGAGTAGTTGATTTGAGCGTTGCAAATACTAAATTTAACTGGAATGCTGATGAAAACAAATTATGCACTAGATTGGAAATTTATAATGCAGAAGAAGATGTACTGACGACATTCTGCAACGGAAATAACGAATGCTGCGCGTTTGTTGAATTATTGCCGACAAAAGACAATTGGGATGAAATTTACTATTCAACCTATGGAAAGGATGGAGCAGGCTATGACAATGTTGCAGCAGCGCAAGTGATTTATTACGATGTCAACTTGAGCGCAGAAAATCCGAAATATGATATATATTATTCAAACTGGAGCAATTTGAGCGTCAAATTCTATAAAGACGAGACTGAATTTAATAATGTCTGCGAAGATACTTGCGTAATAAGCGGCTTGAATAAGAGCAGCTACACTTTAATATTTGAAATAGAGGATGATGCTGTATTAAGAATTGACAAGATAAAATATTCGGCATTAGTTGATGTAAAAAATAATCCGCCGATATTGCTGCAGAATATTTCCAATATTAATATTAATAAAAATCAGAACTTCACAATAAACCTTTCACAATATTTTTCAGACCCTGACAATGACAATTTAATTTATGATTATTACAAAATGGACAACATAACAATATTATTTGAAGAGAATATTGCTACTATAATTCCTGATAATGAGTTTGTTGGAGAAAGGCTCACATTCATAAATGCAAATGACTCAGAAAATAATGTTGCTTCAAATTTATTCAAGATAACTGTAAGCGAGGAGAATTTATCAGAAGATAAGCTGATAATCCAAAATCTTTCTGGCTCAACTATTGCTGTTTTTGACAGCGCAGGAAATGCAAACATTAAAGGAATATTAATAGAAGGCATAGAGCCCATTTCTGATGAGGATGATTTCATAGTGCAAAACTCTAGCAATGGATTAAATTTGGTAATAACAAACCCGGAAGGAATTATGCTCTTAAAAGGGAATTTATATCAAAATCTTAACTCGCCATTAACTCCGACTTTGAATTCCTTTATTATAGAGAATAGCACTGGAAATGCTGTTGCTTATGTTAATATCACAGGCAGCCTG
>CAYOWR010000122.1:0-3241 GCA_964407725.1 uncultured Methanosarcinales archaeon | reverse complement strand
AAAAAGATAATGTCATAAAGAAATTTGTTCCATTATTGCATCTAGAGATGGACGGGAAGCTTGTAGGCGAGCAGGAAGACTGGTTCAAGGAAATAATGATAAGCAGGAAAGAAAAGTTAGTTGAGAAATCTAATGGGTGAGCTATTTCTGGGAAATTTCAAGGGAAGCATATATTATCTGTACAGGATATACACTTGTATCTTTCATCTTTCTCTTGGCAATCTGCCATTTTGCTGCAAAATATCTTACTGACGCATCCGTAATTGCTTGGGGTGCAATCGGAAGGATCTTTACACATGTCCATAGGGGAAAGAATACATCTGTTATTTTCACATAGTACTTTAATTTTATTGACTATCGGACAACCAGCTGTGCATGTCAGGACTTCACCACAATTTGGTTTAAAATCATCAGCAAATCTTTTATTAACGGCTTTGAGTTCTTCAAGCTTATTACAACTGCAACATTTGATTGCAACGCTTACACAATCAGAATCTTGCTTACAGTACGTTTTAATCGGCTCAAGTTCAAAGTTGATTAGCTGGTTATATTCATAATCAAATGCTTTTTCTGTAGTGTTGTAGCCTTTAGCATCGAATATAATTGTATTTATCTTCCAGTTCCGTTTGATAAGCTCATGATTATCAATCTCGTGTTTATAAAAGAAGACATGTCCTGTTTCTTTCGTTTGTTTTTCTGATATAATCTGGGGCGGACAGATAAAACCTACGCATGGTGTGTATATAGCCAGTCTCACAGTTGCATTTGAAATAGGTTGCTTTGTAACCGAATCTGAGATGTTCATGACTATGCAATCTCCGTTGAATGAAATGACAACATCATCGAAGATGATTTTTTGTTCACAGATGTTTTTGGTGATATTTTCTTCGATAGCTATTTCTTTAGGTAATTCAACTGTTTTATTTTGTGTTTCGTTTTGTTCATAGGATTCGTTTTGTGTAACGTTATCTATTTGCTGTATAGTACACCCCGCTAAAAAAATAATTCCAACTAGTGCTATAGACAATATCAACTTCATAATCTAAATTAGATTTCTGAAACTAAAACCATTGACTGTTTTTCGTTATCTTTCAAGGAGATTCTAATAAGGAAGAAAGGCGCCGAACAAACTTGGTTATTCGCCTGATGTCAGCTGGCATATACTATCAATAAAATTAACGGAGTGGATTAATTTCAAATTAATAATGATGGAATACGAATTTAATCACATGAACAAAAAGGCCCTGGTCGAATCTGCATTGTTCGTATCGGATAAACCTATCGGCATTGTCAGGTTATCGGAGATTACAGGATTGACGGAAGCTGATGTCAAGGACACTATAGGAAAAATTCAGCAAGAACACGGTAAAGAAGAGAAGGGAATGGAGCTTGTCGAGACTCCTGAAGGATACGAATTCAGGATAAAGCCGGAATACCGCGGCAAAATTATGAAACTTGCACCAATGTCCGATCTTACCGAAGGGCAATTAAGGACACTTGCATTGACGGTCGCGATAAAGCCTCCCGTAAAGCAATCTGCTATTGTAAGATACCAGGGAAACAAGGCATACGGTTACATCGGCCAGCTTGAAAAGAAAGGATTGATAAAGACAGAGAAATATTCTAGAACGAAAGTTGTCAAGCTGACAGACGAGTTTGAGAAATATTTCGGCAAGAGCATAGAAGAACTGAAGAAATTACTGGAAGAACCTAAAAATTAATTATCTTAATGGTGACTGTGGATTGGTTTTTCCTTCTAAAGGATTTACACTAAGATATGGGAGCAATTCTGTTCGCTCTCGGTAAGGAGTCTTGACTGATGAACTTAATTTAAAAATCTTACCGTTCGTGGAAGAAGTTGGAATGCTTATACCATACTGTTCTCTCAAATAATCGCTCAATATTACATTATTACCAACAGCAAAGTTTCTCATCGCATCGCCGTATCTTAAATCGTCAAGCGTCAAGACTGCTAATCCCGGTTCTCTGGATTCTCCAACATCACTGGATCTTATTCTGCCAAGCAGATAAGATGGGGTGAAATCTACAGAAGATATTTTAAGCTCGTCCTGTAGCAACTCCTTTTCAATTACAGTACCGAAAACAGATACTAATGTACAAACAGTTCCATTTGTAGCACTCAGCCTCTTCAATAAACTTTCACTACGATTCCCATGATCTTCTACTTTTGCAACCTCAAAATACTCGGCGAAAGGTACAACAACATGTGTCAATTTGGGCCAATTATTTTCTAGTTCCTCTCTAAGTTGACTGGCATAAAGTGCTTGTGGTGTTTCAGGTAAAGGTCCGTCGGTTTCACGCCAGTTTCCCCCTGGAAGTATATATTTTCCTACCCATCCAAGATATGGATATCCAGGCGTCTTTCTGTCAACAATTATTAAATGCGGTCTGCTTTTTTCCTCAATAACTATTGGTCCTTTTGCAACAAAAGAATTTATCCACTTGTTATTTCCATAAGTTGCTGCCAGTGCTTCGACTTCTCTATCCATATTAATGGTATAATAGCAAACTTTAAATCTGTATCAAATCGTCAGGCTCTTGACAATTATCCCGCTCTTCGTGATGTCGAACGGATATATTTTCTTCCCATGGTCAGTCCTTCTCATTTTTAATATGTTCAGGTTTCTCGACGCGCCTCCTATCGACATGTAATTCAGCAATACTACAGAGTCCACGACGAATTCCTCGAATCCAAACTTGCTTATCTGCATGTTCTCGCCTCGCACAACTTCGGATATCACCATGCTTGTTACGCCCAATGATTTCAAAGTATTCAGCATGTCAAAGGCTTTAGACCGTAATTGGAATGCCTCGTCAGGCCTCTCCTTCCAGCCCATCGTCGCGATCGTAAGGCTGTCGAGCGCGAATCTTGTGGCTTTGATTTTCTTTACGCTCTCGACTATTTTCGTAGTCACGGTTGAAATATCGCTTGCTATCAGGCTTTCCAGCCTGAATTTTCCTGCTGCGGCAAATTTCCCGAAGTCCCAGCCGAACCTTGCGACATCGGTAAGGATATCTTCAGGTCTTTGCTCGAGCGTGACATAAACGCAGTTTTCTCCCTTGAGCAAACCGTTCCATAAATATTGCATGCAGAACAACGTTTTTCCCGTACCAGCGTTTCCTGCGATCAAGTTCGTAGAACCGGGCACCAAGCCTCCCTCAATCAGATTGTCGAATCCCGGGATGCCGGTCTCCACTCTTCCCGTGGGCATCAAATCAC
>CAYOWR010000121.1:0-3287 GCA_964407725.1 uncultured Methanosarcinales archaeon | reverse complement strand
AGTTAAAACTACTATTTAAAGGTTTGGTAAAAATTTAGGTTTCTCATCGTAAAAAACGAAAAGTTTATATACTAATGTTACTATAAATAAGTAGTTACATATTAATTAGTTTAAGCTTGTGGTTAGAGAAGATGGCATCGTTAAATAATAAACAAGATTAGAGGTAAATAATTCCTATGAAAAAAATCATTAAAAATGCCTTAATAGCCGGAGCAACATTGCTTGGTATTGCAGGATTAGTAAGAAGTGTTGAAATAGCAGATCGTTATTTGCAAGCCCATAATAGCGGCAATGATGGACCCAGTCTTGAAGAGGTAATTGGAAATCCAGATTCCCATATCTCGAGGATAAATGAAACTGATCCTATATTTGGTCGAGTATTTATGGATGAAATCCAGACGATAAAACAACTTCCTAATAATTCGGACTATGATTGGATTATATTAATCGGGCATGACATAACTTCAAGTAATAAGGAGGCTGTAGCACAATATAGTCGTACAAGTGGCTACCATTTTGATGATCACAAACCAAATTTGCCAAAGAAGGGTATAATAGTTATAAATTCCGAGTATTTTTCAAGAGATTTTGAGGGTAAGCCTAAAAAACCAGATAAAAGAACAGTTAAGAGGGTAGCTAAGACTATCTTACATGAGATGGAGCATGAATATGGCCCTTCTAAAGGAATACTAGTTGTCCATAATGGCAAAATTAAGACCTTGAGCGACGTATATGGGTCGCAGCATTACTCTCATTGTATGGTATCGGACGGAAGGATACCATTAGCACATTATGATAATTTGCAGCTTTTAAATGGCAAACTTGTCGAAGATTTTACCGGACTTTTGGGAATCCCAATCAGGTTTAGCCCTCTAACTCTTTACAAGATGGGCATTTTTGAAAGAGCAGAATTGCCGCCTGTAAAATTATTCGTAACAGACACTGTATCAGATAGTGCAATGTCTAGTCCATATGTAGTTGTTAGAGAAGGTCTAATATGTAATTCTTATATAAGACAGTCTGTTGCCAATGGCAAGCCTGTAGATCCAAATTCTTATGCAGTAGTTGACATTGCCCAACAATTACTGGACGGCAATAATCTATTAGGGGACTTTAGTCCTTTGGAAGAACTTTTCAGAAAATATGGTGTTAATGTCAACCTTACAAATCCTTCTGCAGGCTTAACTCAGGCGCAACTAGGGTCTTATATGAAATGGTACAAGGAACTTTTTGGAGAGGAATTAGACCCAACACTTGCAAAAAAGTCTGATTGGACGCAGGAGCAGCTTATTTGGCATGCCCAAAACTACCTTGAGAGATTAATTGATGCAGAAAAAACTAGTAAAGGAAACGGTGTTGTAGAAGTTACTAATAGGGAAGGCGACTTAATAGATCTTGAGGACATACTTTATGATGCTACCAGGCCTATGATTATAACTCCTGAACCTCTGGCTCCAAATAAAAATTATAGAGTTGGAATAGCTATAGTTCGCAATTACCCTCCTGATGCAGATACTTCTGATGTAGACACTTCTTTTTGGAGCGGCAAAACAATAAAAGCTATAGCTGACGAGTTAGAAAGGATATTTAGTAGTGCGACATATGGAAGAGGTAATATAACAATAGAGCCTATCATTAAGCAAAAGGCTGAAGCTTACCAACAAACTCCAACATCTAATGGCTTTACTCATGGCTACCTAAATGGAAATAGTTTTGTGCCGTTATGGGTTCCTCTAAATATAGCCTATCAAAAGCACTGGGGAAATGTCGCTAACGCGGTTAATACCAATAATAATTAAAAATTAAGAATATAGCTATTTATTCTTCTCCAAATAATCCAAAATCCCATTATATTTATCCTCATCAATCAAGCTATTGTCTTTCATGTATTGAAGCAGCTCCTTTAATGTAATCAAAGAATGCAGTTTTACATTCTCTTTTGCCAAGGCATCTGCCCCTCCTTGCTCCCTGTCCAAAACAATAATAACGTCGTTTACAACACCGCCTGCCTGCCTTATTCCCTGTATAAAATTAAGCTTTGAGAATGCATTTGTTGCCATATCATCAACTAAAACTACTTTTTGATTCTGCTTTAATTCCCCTTCAATAAGCTGGTTCATCCCGTAGCCTTTTGGCCTCTTCCTGACATAAATCATCGGTATTTTTGTTTTTAACGATATAGCGGCAGCCAAAGGAATTCCGGCAGTTTCAGCGCCAGCAACCACATCCGGCTTTATTTTTTTGACGACCTTGGATAATTCTTCTATTATCATGGAAAAGGATTCTGGATAAGAAGGAACTACCCGCAAATTGACATAAATTGGGCTTTTCATTCCTGAAGCAAGCGTAAAATCCCCAAATTTAACCACATTTGCATCAACAAGAGCTTTTGCTATTTTTTCATTCATAGTAAACAGCCTCTTTAGCAGCTATATTATTAATTTTTCCATTCTGAAATGCAATATTTCCGTTTACTATTGTAGCTACAGGCCATCCCTTTAGCTTCCACCCGTCAAAAGGGCTCCATTTGCATTTAGTAAATAGTTCATCATTATTAACTTTTTTCTCTAAATCTAAGTCGATAATGGCTAAATCGGCATCAAAGCCTTCCTTAATAAAGCCTTTGTTTTTTATTTTAAAAATTTTAGCGGGATTTTCGCAGCACAGCTCAACTATTTTTTTAAATGTCATTTTTTTATAATTCCTTTCATTGTTTAATGTATTCAGCAATAATGGGAGCATTGTCTCGCATCCAGGCACGCCATAAGGATAATTTGCCTGCATCTTTTCCTCTTTTGTATGAGGAGCGTGATCTGTTGCTATTGTATTGACTTTTCCGTTATGGATTCCTTCCCACAATGCCTTCTGGTCCTCTTTTGTCTTTAAGCCGGGCTTCATCTCCCCAAAGCCCCCAAGCTCATTTATATCCTTAGCAGTCAAGAACAGATGGTGAGGGCAGACTTCAACAGAAACTGAATTTCGTATTTTTTTATTTCTTGCATAATAAAGCTCTTCTTTTGAACTGACATGGCAGAAATGGATGTGATTATTTGAATTTTTTATCAGTTCAATTGCCTTTATTATATTTTCATTTTCCCCATGAACTGTTATAGTCTTGTTGCTTGAGAATATTTTCTTTAAAACATCATAATTGTCAAGCTTTAAGTCTCCGGTGGTGTAATCCATGTATACCTTAACGCTTGCTACACCTTTTACTTTCTCAATTTCAGCGATATTATCGTTTGCAGAGCCGAAATGAAACCCATAGTTGACAATGCTTTTCTTGG
>CAYOWR010000120.1:1189-3344 GCA_964407725.1 uncultured Methanosarcinales archaeon | reverse complement strand
GAAATAATCGAAGAGAAGAAAATTTTCAGGGACATATTCATAGTATCTGTGCTTTTTCTGTCGCTTATACTGTTCCCGATTATATTTTCTTATAGTCCGTACTTTCTTTACAATCTGATAGCCCTTGCCTTCCTTATCATTATTGTTGTTGCCCTGGTGTTAAGGATATCGAGCCTAATCCACACATTCACAAAAAAACACGAAGCCGCCCTTAATAAATTCAGCAAAAAATATAAAGCGCTTCTTCAGCAGAGAATTAGGAAGGCAAGATTGGAATCCAAAAATGAATGACGAAGAGCACCAGATATACCACAGGAGAATAATATACATACTAATCATGCTGTTCCTGTTCTTATTCGGTGGCGCGACATTTTATCATTACGCAGAGGAATGGCGCTACTTAGACGCCCTGTATTTTTCAACAGCAACAATGACAACAGTAGGATATGGAGACATCACACCTAAAACCGACACAGGCAAGATTTTCACAATAATCTATGCATTCAGCGGAGTCGGGATTGCATTATACGGTCTTTCAGTCATAGCCGCCCATTTTGTAGAGGTAAGGGAAGAGTTCTGGCTGCAGCGCGTTGGAAAATTGAAAATCAGGCAGCATACCGGCACCTTCTTTGGAAAATTAAGGAGTCTGGCCACTTATAAGGATAAGGAGATTATAGAAGGCTACGAAAAACCATACAAGAAAAAAAAGTAAGTCACTCCACAACAATTGCGGCTTTGCCCGGCATTGCCTGCTTTGCTTTTGGTTCTTTTGACTTTTCAGCTGCTATAACATAGACTTTGCAGCCGAATTCCATTTCATAATTTTTTGCGGCGTTCTTTAAGGCACCAAGCTCGGCTTCCTGGCTCAAGTCAAATTGGGGCATCTTGTTGATGTCATTGGCAAGCTTTGGAACCATCTTGCTTATCTCCTGGCCATGCTGCTTAAGGTGAGTAGCCATTACTTCCTTTAATATCTCTCCGGTATTCCTTGTCTTATCCAGCAATTCCCTCAGGATTTTTACAAGCTCATATTTCCATTTCTCGGCAATAATCAAAGTTATGTTTTTTGGCTTGTCTATTTTTGCAAGCTTCATTATCTCTATTATATCCTTTCTTGCCGTATCTGTTATCTCGGCTATCGCTTCTGCTTCCTCGTCTATCATGCTTTCATCATGCTTCGGCCATGCCGCTCCAGAAACAAAATCTTTTTTTCCTATGGAGCTCCATATCTCCTCTGCAATAAACGGGCAGAATGGGCTTAACACCTTTGTCTGCATCTCAATGAACTCGTTCAGAAGATGCTGGTTGATGTCCTTTTTTTTCATATATTCCTTCAATGCTCTCTGCATCTGGAAAAACAGTTTCTCGAGAGCTGTCCTGAACAGCATACGCTCCATTGCTTCAGCCCTGTGTATTCCGGACAAAAATATCCTGTCAGCCATGGTCAATTCCTTTTTTGGGGATTTTTTATAGTTATCTTTTGCAAAGACAAGCCACTGCTCAAGCTTTTCCTTCATGGCTTTTGCATTGTTCAGGTCAAAATTAGGGTCGCTTAGGCCTTCCCCCCCAATCATCAGGGCAGCCCTTGTCACATCGGCAGAATACATTTCAACCACATCTCTTATTGTGTAGAAGTTGCCCTTGCTCTTGCTCATCTTGTCGCCTTCAACAAGAAGCCACCCATTGACGCTGAATGCCTTTGGCCAGTATTTTTCAGGGAAAATGGCCGCATGGTTAAACAGGCAGAATGAAAGATGGTTTTGGATCAAATCCTTGCCTGAGCTTCTCACATCAAAAGGATACCAGTATTCAAACTCTTTTTTCATCAATTCAGCCTTTTTATTTTTTTTCCATTTATTGCCATTATTTAAAAAAACATAGTCAAACAGCTCGTCATCAATCTCATTCTCCTTAATATCATTCAAAAGGTGGGATATTGTGTAATATGCCATGTAAATAGTTGAATCAGACAATGACTCTATGACCCATTTCTCGTCCCACGGCAATTTTGTCCCGGCGCCATGATGGTGCGTGCAGGCCCAGTCATTGAGCCAGCCGATGACATGCTCAAAATTAGTCCTTGCAAGTTCAGGGTACAATGTCATTTGCGACAGCGCCTTTCTGGTTTTTTCTTTCCATTGTTTGTCTCCATATT
>CAYOWR010000120.1:0-1108 GCA_964407725.1 uncultured Methanosarcinales archaeon | reverse complement strand
ACTTCCACCCAACCTTTCTTGATGAGCTCTTTTTTGACATATTCCTTGAATTTCTGGACTGGCTCCCCTACAATGTCTTGTTCAAAAACTCCTTTGTATACTTGTCCAAATCGTGCAGCGTAGAAGCTCATCTTATACAGCTCTTTCCTTATCCTGTCAAGCTTGGCCCTTTCGTTCTGGTGCATTACATTTTCCTTCTCAAGAAAAACCTTTGCCGGCACGCTTCCATAACCCTCTGTTTCCAATATCCCTACCGGAACAATCTTCTGTATTTTTTCTTTGTCAAGCCCGTATTTCTTTATTTCCTTTTCATTTTTTTGAAAATCAAGAAGCGCAATCAAATCATCAGCGCTGTCCGAAGGCACAGAATGAACCAAGCCCGTGCCAAAATCCGGATCAAGAAAAGTTGCAGGAAGTATAGGAACTTTTCTATTGCCGAATTCTTCAGTTTCTTTGCCGATCAGCTCTATGCCCTTGACCTTTCCTTTTTTTGCCAAAGTCCATCCCTGGTCCAGCAGCCTCTGCACTGCCGCGCTCCCGACTATCCATCGCTCCTTTCCTTTTGCTGTTTCGACCTCAATTTCCTCGTATACAGCATCAGGGTGCACAAAAAGATTGGTTATCCCAAGAATAGTATCCTGCCTCAATGTAGCTGATACAAGGATTCTTCCGTCTTCAAGCTTGTGCCTCACCAATAAAAATTCCTGCGGCACCTCCCCTTCCCCTTCCACCCTGTCATGGTCGCCAATCGGCATCTTGTCCTTTGGGCACCAGACAACAGGATGGTTGCCCTTGTCAACAAGCCCCTTTTCCTTCAGTTTGCGGAACTGCCATCTTATGAACTTGTCGTATCTTGGGTTCATGTCTGTTGTGATGAAGCTTCTCCTCCAGTCAACGCTTGCCCCTAATTTTTGCAGGTCTTCCTTCGCGGCAGGGACAAACACATCAACCCAATGCTGAATGTCTGCAAATCTCTTGATCTCTTCCCCTTTAAATCCCAATGATTCCAGTATTTTGATCTGCTTCGGCTCGTTTTCCTTTACCCTTTGCGCTGCCGCCCATACAGGAGTCCCTGTGCAGTGCCATGCCTGCGGAAAAAGCACATTGA
>CAYOWR010000119.1:0-3356 GCA_964407725.1 uncultured Methanosarcinales archaeon | reverse complement strand
CCCAGCCATGCGGGCATATTGACCGGGAAGTATATATCAAGCAGTGGGGTGATTTATGAGAATAAGAAATTGCCGGATAGCGAAACAACTTTGGCAGAGATTCTGCGGGCAAATGGGTACAATACAGCGGCCTTTACAGGAACAGGCCAGCTTAAGGCAAAATTCGGATTTGATCAGGGATTCATGGATTACAAAGACAGGATTGATTTTTTCGAATATGCATTTACACAGAATTCACTATCAATTGCAAAAGCAATCAGCGCACTTACAGGACGGCTAAAAAAATTATTTAAACAAGATGGAACAAAAGATGCCGAGAAGGTAAATGACGGGATATTTAAATGGCTGGATAAGAACCATGGCAGCCCGTTCTTTATCTACGCTTACTACCATGACACGCATGGGCCTTACAGCGTACAGGGAAAATTCACAAACATCAATGGCTCAAATAAATTTGAAAATTATACTGATGACCAATTCTACAAATTAGAGCAATTCTATCTTAAAAAACAAAATGTCCCGAATGATATGCGCAATTCCATGATTAAATTTTATGATAATGATATAGAACATCTGGACAGGAATCTTGGCAGGTTATTTGATAAAATTGACGGGTTGGGGCTTAAGAATGATACAATCATCATAATAACAGGGGTTCATGGCCAGGAATTTTTTGACCATGGGAATTTTGGGCATGAGAATACACTTTACCAGGAAGCCATTCGTGTCCCGCTTATAATATCCTATCCGGATAAAATAGGTGCGAAAAGGGTTGAGGAAACGGTAAGCACAATTGACATCTTTCCCACTGTACTTGATATTTTGGGCATGGATATCTCTGATGATATAGGCGGGGCCAGTCTTCTTCCGCTCATGACTAATGGAAGGGATTATAGCAGAGAATATGTTAAATCCGAGCTGTTTGGATTTCCCGGAGATGAAATAAAAAGGCAAACAGCGGTTTTTCATGGGGACTGGAAGCTTATAGAAGTAGAGCCTGAAACAGAAGCCATGCCTTCTGGTTTGTACAACCTGAGGACAGATCCGAAGGAACAAAAAAACCTTAATGATGTATTCCCTCAAAAAAAGAAATTGCTGCAGGAATTTATTGACGACACCTAATTTATAGCTGAAAACTTTAATTTTGGTATAAATTTGTTAAAATTTTCTAATATAGGAATTCATAACAATATACGATTATTAATGCGAATTCCTATAAATTAATAAACGATTTTATATGCCATATACCCTTTTGACAGTTCTGATGCTATTTTTGATTCGCTCAATATTGCTTTCTCTCGGATCTTTTGAGCGCTCCATTTCTATGGACACCCATCCTTTGTATTTAATTTTTCTTAGCGCACTAGCAAAGTATTTGTGTACATTTTCATCTATATTTTCGACTGAGGATAGATAAGGCTGGCTTATATGGAAATGCTTAATATAATTCCCGCAGCGGATTATAGTCTCGCTGGCGTCTCCTGAAAGGACGAGTGCACCAGTATCAATATTGATGCCGAATCCCGGATGGTTCACCTTTTTTGCCAAGATAAGCGCTTCTGATGCAGTCTCAACATAATCAGAACCATATTCTTTTGGGTTATGCTCAATGCAGAAATACATTCCCTTGCCATAGGCGCATTTTGCGAGTTCTCTGAAAGATGGTATTGCAATCGCATCGGCTTCTTCCGCAGCCAATCCCTTTCTTTTTCTGTTTTTTGGAGAGCCAAACATAACCACTTTGACCCCAAGCTTCTCTGATACTGAGATTATCCTTTTCAGATACGCTATTGTATCTCTTCTATTTTCTTCTGATTTGAATATTTCTAGATTATCTTTGGAGAAAAGAATTCCTTGCATGGATACAAGGTCAATGTTGCTTTTTCTCCAGAAATTTCTATATTGAATTATTTTGTTATCGTCAAACTCCAGTTTTTTATTAAAAAGCCTATCTGGCGAGACTTCGATGCCCTTAACTTTCATTTCTAACAATAATTCTTTTATACGCCCTTCTTCAGAAGGGTTCCAGCCGATGTTTGATACGGCCAGTTTTAGCTTATTATTCTTATAAGTTCCTACAAATTTCTTGAGATCTTCTAAAACCTCCCTTTTATCATAAAGATATTTGCTGTTCTTCCCCCAAATCTTGGCGTGTTTGGTATGAAAATCGCACTTAAGCGGCTGTGCAAAAGTTTTATTTTCAAATTCCATTTCAAATGCGCATCTAGCAAGCTCTTTGACTGAAACGGGTTCAGTGGCAACATTCAATATTTTTAAATTGTTGTTTAGGGCAGTAGTTATATCTTTCCAGATATAATCCAGGTTATAACATTGAATGACAGATTCTGAATCAATTTTTTCAACTTGGTTTTTGTTTAGAAAATCATATGCCACACCTTTTTTGATGCCTTCTCCAAAAAGGTGCGGCAATCTCACAATTGTCGCGTCAAAGTGCCTTCTGACAAAATTCTCAAGTAAAAACCTGTGTTTTCCATATGGCTGCTGATGCACTGTATCAATTTCAGAGTCCTCATCAACGCCGATTGGATTTGGATAAACATGAATTGTTGATATCAAGACGAATTTTTTGGCCTTCACATATTGCAACGAGCTGGTTAATTTGTTGATAGCCTCAA
This sequence comes from uncultured Methanosarcinales archaeon, assembly GCA_964407725.1. Classification (GTDB taxonomy): domain Archaea; phylum Nanobdellota; class Nanobdellia; order Woesearchaeales; family GW2011-AR4. The sequence goes on along the minus strand of CAYOWR010000119.1, from coordinate 720 downwards.
GATCTTTCTTAGGTTCTTTGTTGGCAAGCCATACTAATGCAGGTGTGCCGGCAGATACAAGCAAATCAAAACTCTTACCCCTTATATCTTCAATATTCGATGAGTTGTAGAACATGTCAAATCTTGCTTGTTGCAGAATATTCCCCCCAACAAAACCCGTATAACCGATTAATCCTCTCATTTTATGCTATTATCTGGCCTTTGGGGGCTCTCAAAAACGTTTCTTCTCTCTGCCCGGTTTTGTATCATGACTGTACTGTTCTTCTCATAGTCTATATAATACAGAGGTGCTTCTTTTGTGTTGTCTATGTTTCTGATAGCATACTCCATAAATAAGGCAATTATCAGAAAGACAAAGAAAAACATAACTGCATTCTGGAAGGGCACCAGCAGACCCTTTGCTATAATATTCTGTTTGAAAATTGCTATCAAAATAATCCCCACTACCACCAGCAAATTTAGTACTGCAGCAAACAATCCAAGCAGGCTTACGATCCTTAAGTACCTGTTAGAGTTAGTGAATATCACCGCAATACTATAATCAAGCGATTTGGCAAGGCTTCTTGCTCTCAGTTTCTTCCTCATCGGCTCTACCTTATAGGTTATTTTGTCTGTATTGAATCCTACCCTACTGCCAAAAACTCTGAGAAATTTTGCCCTACCCTTGATTTGGATAATTGCATTAAGCCATTAACGCTTGCTTGATGCTGCATGTATTAA
>CAYOWR010000118.1:0-3370 GCA_964407725.1 uncultured Methanosarcinales archaeon | reverse complement strand
CGCTGGTTTTTTATGATAGGAAATTTGGAGAGACTAAATTGAGATCTAAAGATATGGTTGAGTTCTTTTTCAATTCCTTGAGAATAAGATTCAAGTCTTCCGAGAGAATGATAAATTTTCTGTTGATTGGAGCATCTGGAATTTTGATAAATCTCGGGTTTTTTATGTTAGCAATGAGATTATTATCTGCCAACTTCGATTCATCACTTAATTATCTAGTTCTTGCTTCCTTGATTGGAGACGAGGTATCAATAATCTATAATTTCTACCTTAATAATTTATTAACATTTAACAGAATTGCTGGAAAGGGAAAGATAATGGAACATTTAACTAAATTTCACTGGATATCTATGCCAACAATTTTAACTAATAACATTATTTTATTTATTTTGTACATGTTTTTTGGTATGGGTATCATTATTTCAAAATTGTTAGGGATTCTAGCAGCATTTATTATGAACTACCTCTTTAATACAAGGTATATATGGAGGGAAAAAATTGAAAACTCTAGTTGACAAGGGAGAATTAAGATTCGTAACCTTGATTTCCCTACTAGTATGTTTAATAACATTATTGCCTATAGTCTATGCTTACATAACAACCCCTAATGGATTCCATTTCATGGGCCTGGTTAAAAGCGTTGGAGACTCAAATACTTACTTTGATTACCTGAATCAAGCTTCACAAGGCCACTTCTTTTTCAGGAATAGTTATACATCTGAAAATTCAAATCCATTCTTAATAAGACCTTTATTTTGGTTGATGGGTGTCTTCACGACTTTCTTGCCTTCAATTGCTGTTTGGCACGCAGCTAGAGTTCTTGTGACTTTTGCATTCTTATTTTTTTCATATTACTTTGTCTCATTATTTACTAGAAACGTCTTGCAAAGAAGATTAGCATTTCTTATTATTGCAATTGGTTCAGGCGCAGGATTTTTTGTAAAGTTATTTAATCAAGTTATCGGAACACATTATGGCTCAGTGGATTTAAGAATTACAGAAGCGATTCCTTTTCTAACATTCAACAGCGCTCCGCATTTCACTTTCTCTTTATTATTGATTATAGGAATTATGGGATTTTTTTATCTTGGCATTACCCAAATTAGATGGAAGTATATGGTCTATTCGGGCCTTTTAGGTTTTTTGCTTGGATTTGAGCATATATATGATATGATACCTATTTATGTTGTCACTGGTTCCTACATTGCCGTACTTTGTTTCAAAGAAGGAAAGATTAATGCTAAATACGCGAAAAAATTAGCGGTATTTTACATAATTTCCATGCCATCTTTCATTTATTATTTCTTGGTTTTTACGCTAGATCCTATCTATAAGAGTTGGACAGCACAGAATTTGCTGCTGTCACCTAAATTGTCAAACTATATGTTTGGGTTTGGTTTCATTTTGTTCTTCGCCATGATTTATATATTTTTAAAACTTGCAAATAAAGATCTGTTCTCAAGTAAAGGGGATTTATTTCTGATTGTATGGCTAGTTATGAATTTTTTGCTGCTTTATCTTCCTGTTCCGATACAAAGGAGATTTGTGGAGGGACTGTTTATACCAATAGCAACATTAGCCAGCTTTGGATTTTATAAATTTTTTATATACCTTGGTTTAAGAGTTAAACATTTGCCAATTCTTATAGCTTTATTTTTGATATTAATATTGCCAACAAACGCAAATAATTATTGGGCATACTTTAATTTGGAAAACAATTTTCAGGATACTAATTCAGTTTCTTTTTATCTTCCTGATTCTGAATACAAGGCTTTGATTTGGTTGAGGGATAATACTAACCACGACAGTATAGTTTTGGCTAGTCCAAGGTTAAGCAGTTATATCCCTCGCATTTCTTTAAATAAGGTATATGTAGGGCATTGGGCACAAACAGTCAAATATAGTGAAAAGCTTGAATGGTACCAGAATTTTATATTAAATGACACACAAGATTCAAATGAATTAAAGAAACTCGGCATTGATTATTATATAACGAACTATACAATAGCCAACATGCCTGTTGAGTATTCAAATCAAGAACTGAGAATATACAAAATTATCTAAGATGAAAGCGGCTTATAGAATATTCAAGAATACTGCAATAATGTTTTCAGCTAACATAGTGAAGAAAATCATAACTTTTGTACTAATTTTAGTAATAGCAAGGTACTTGGGTGTGGCAAATTATGGTAAATTATCATTTGCTCTTAGTTTCGTAGCCTTGTTCTCCATCTTCAGCGATTTTGGAGCAAAAGTTCTGATCAACAGGGAAATTGCAAGAAATAAGAGTAATGTGAACAAGTATGTTTCAAATGTTATCATAACAAAAATTGTACTTTCATGCCTAATGCTGGTCATAGTTGGTGTGATGGCTGTTCTGCTATCTTACCCAAAAGATACCATAAATTTAGTCTACATTGCAGCATTTATCATAATTTTCCAGTCACTTGGGGAACCATTAGGCTCAGCATTTAGGGGCTTTGAAGAAATGAAATATAATGCTGTTTCCTTGATAGGCTCTGCTTTGGCAAGGTTGATTCTTTCATTAATCGTTGTGTTCTTAAAGCTTGGAGTCAAAGAGCTTCTTTATATGTACCTGATTTCTGAAATTTTTGGATTTTTGCTCGAGTTGGTGTTCTATCATTTTAATATTCATAAATTCTATCTAGAATGGGACCTTAAGTTTTCAAAAACAATAATAGTCGGCTCAATTCCATTTGGGATGGCTGCCTTATTGATGAATTTATATGACAAGATAGATGTAACGATGCTATCAAAGATGGTGGTCAATTCCGATACAGTCATAGGGTGGTACAGCGCGGCTTATAATTTCATGTTCATTTTTGAATTCATACCAATGTCTATAGGGGCAGCTGTGTATTCTTACACATCTATTGCCTATTTGAATGCAATTGAAAGATTTAAATACGTCTACCGGAAGATCACTTATTATTATTTCTGCTTGACAATACCTCTGGCATTCGGAACGGTTGCGATAGCTGACAAATTAGTCGGTCTCCTCTATGGTGGAGAGTATATACCATCTGTGATAGCCTTGCAAATTCTTATTTGGAGCGTGATCTTCAAATTCCAGATGTACGGCATGGGGACAATACTTAATTCAATGAACAAAGAAAAACTAACCCTAAAAGCAACAGTAGTATCTCTTATCACAAATGTGGTGCTAAATTTAATATTAATTCCAAAATATACTTACATAGGTGCAAGTATAGCGACCGTAGCGGCAGAATTGGCATACTTTATGATATGCTTCATGTACTTGAATAGGAATTTGGAACATATCTCCTTATCAAAAACGCTTTACAAATCCATCCTAGCATCCATTCTGATGTTTGTCATAGCCTACTAT
>CAYOWR010000117.1:0-3377 GCA_964407725.1 uncultured Methanosarcinales archaeon | reverse complement strand
TGTCATCGTCCATTGACAAAAGTATAAAGTTCTTCTTTGCCATAGGTGGTGTATAAGGAATACTATTTATAAATACTTTGTGTTAACTTCAAAATGATTAGAAGTTATTTAGTGCAATGTTTAAATATCAAATAATAGATTATTTTTTTTATGAATAGAAAATATATTGTTGTATTTTTTATCGGTGTCCACCGAAAAATTTATATTTTTAATAACAATCTTTAACATGATAGCGGTATGGCAAGGGACTTGGGGGATTTTGTGGAATCAGTTCAAAAACAAACTTTTCTTACAGATGCACTGCTTCAAAAATCAAGGGAAATTGAATGGCCGGAATTGACAGCAGAAGGACAAGATAGAGATAAGATTATGAAAAAACTTCGTTCACATTATTTTAGAAGAATAAAATGGCCGACTAATCCCCATCACAGGTATAGAATTGATGCTAATTCTCGCAAGTTTGGGATAGGAAGACGCACAATCGATACCCACATTAGGCAAGGAATAATACACGAGGAGCATATCGATGGACATGTTATAATTACAGAACATGATATGGTAAGGGCCCTTTTGAGGCCGACGCGCAAAGAGGGTTACACAGTAGATGTATGTCGTGCCTTTGCAGTATCCTTCTATGCTTTGCCAGTGCTTATAAATTCTGGCATTTTGAAAATACCGGACCTTGTTGATGTCAAATCTTTTTTTGATCTGATTTTTCCAGTATACCAATCATCAGAGTGGAAAGACCTTGCCAAGCTTCCTGAATACCCTCCTGTTGCTGCTGTGGAAATAACAGATCTAACAGCGGATAATCCATTAGTAACTTCTGGACCTTTAAGAGCACCAGGAGCCTCAATGCCTTATTTGGAGCATGAGCATCCTAATACTTCAAAAATGCCGGAAGCCAAGGAACCTGAACCGCCAAAAGGCATCAAGAATGCCGCTATCGAACTTAAAACAAAACTAGATGAACCCAAACCTAATATTAAAAATACTCCAAAAAGCGAGCCTAATCTTAGATCCCTATTGGAAATATTAGTCATAAGAAAACCAGCGTTCATTCGTAAGTCAGAATTTCCTTTTAATAGCGGCAATTTTTCATTTATTCCTGATAATGGCCAGCATGATGATGCATCCTATGTGCGGTGCATTGATTTTAACCTTCTTGGAAAGCAATGGGATGATCCAAGGATAAGGGGGGATGATGCGTACCGATTGCATATCGCAATGGCTTATTTATCTGAAATGTCTCTGCGAGCACAATTTAGGCAAAAGAAAGTTTCATATGATCAAAAGAAGGTGAGAGACGCATTAGCCATTGCCTGTGTTAGCCCATTGATCTACAAAGGCGAAGATAAATTTCCACTTGGAACTTTTCAAATAGTCGCTATGGACCCTGACGACTTAGATAGGGTAGGGGAGCTTGTAAGACCAGTAATCAGAAAAATAGGGCCATTTGTTACATTCAAGGAAATTACGACACTGCTAGACCGCCCTCTTGATCAAAAAGATTTTAAGGGAAAGGTTGGAACCCAAATACCAGCAATTCAGGCAATTCACCCCTATGCAGAATTATTTGGATTATTTCAAGTCATTAGGGCTTATGAACAAGATTTTGTGTCAGTTTTGACAAGAATTTAGTCCGGTATATACTGCAAAATATGGAAAGTGGAAAATCCGAAATAGTCTAGATATGGTATAGATGATGCTGCAAGAATAATCGGAGGTGGATACGGGGAACGGTCATAGCAATTATCCTTGATAAATTGAGGATAGATATATTTTTAAATCCTTTTTACTATCTCAATTATTAGGGGATTATATGCATTTAAACGATAGAATTAACACTTTTCAGCAAAGTAGATTAGTTGCGCTTTATAGAGAATTACAACATACTGTAGTATATGTGAATCCGTATTATAGATTTAGAGATCCTATTCAATTTTTAATAGGCAATCGAGCCAGATTGAACAAAGGAGGTTTGACATTATTTTTTGGCTCTGCTGCTGGGTATAGGGCTGAAATACAGATACCAATCCCCATACAAGAACCTCCGCCATTGCCTTATTTGCCCCCTCGCCCACCAAGCCGTGAATGGCCACCACTAAGGGAGCCTGACCAAGACGATCCTGATGATGATGAGCCAGGGGAGGAACGGCAGAACAGAGCCAGTTTTCTTACATCTGCAAAAGTATTTTCCAAACTTTTTTAAATAATATAATTCTTTCAATTTGCATGGCTCTCAAAAAATTAAGTGACTTGATATGTTTGAAAGAAACATTTATATATAAGTTATTCCTACGGAAATAGTACGGTGAATTGACTTGTTTGTAAAAGCGGTAAAGATTGAGCCTGCAATTGCCATAAAGATTTACGAAAAACACTCTGTACTATCAGAAGAGGCTGAAAGGGTGATGAAAGACGATAAAACCATATTCAAGAAAGCGGCTGGCAACCAATACATCGCAATAGGCTTGGGAGACAGGTACCTAACAATATTTTTTGAATATAATAACAAAACAAAAGAGGCTAATATAACCACTGCTTATCCGTCTTCAAGAAAACAAATAAAATCTTATAAAAAAATAACAAGGTGACAAAATGAAAAAGGAATTAGACATTGAAAAATTGAAAGATGCCAAATTTACTTTTGGTAAAGAGGCTTTCAGGGCTAAGTCATTGCATTGCGATACATGCAATAGTAAAATGAAGCAAATAAATACTGAAATGAATCTTCCTGATAGTTTCCTAAGCATCAGGTTAAAAATTTTTAGATGCGATAAATGCAACAAAGAATATTTAAATTTTGAAGAGACAAGAAAATTGGATAAGGCATTGCTGTTATCAAGATTGATAAAATACGAGGGCTATAAAATCAGAAAATCCTTGAGTTTTGATGGCGACAACTATGTTTTTAGAATACCTGCCAATATTACAAGAAATTTAGGCAAAAACCCACATGCCGATTTAGTGCCATTATCTTCTAAAGAATTACTGATCCATATAAATAAAGATTAATGAAATGGTCCTCGAAAAATTAAGCGACTCATTAAAGAATACTTTATCCAAGATAGCAAAATCCCTTTTTGTAGATGAAAAGCTGATAAATGAACTAATAAAAGACATCCAGAAAGCATTATTGCAGTCAGATGTAAATGTAAAATTGGTTTTTGACTTGACTGAAAAGATAAAACAAAGAGCTTTGAACGAGGAAGCGCCAAAAGGATTGACAAAAAAAGAGCAGCTAATAAATATTGTATATGATGAATTAGTAAATTTCCTTGGCAAAGAGCAGTCAAAAATAGAAATCAAGCACAAGCCATTCAAGATAATGCTTGTTGGTTTGTTTGGCTCTGGAAAAACAACAACAGCAGGCA
>CAYOWR010000116.1:0-3379 GCA_964407725.1 uncultured Methanosarcinales archaeon | reverse complement strand
TTATTGTTGTAAAATACATCTCTGTTCCTTGAAGTGGCTAAAACATTTATTTCTGCCATTGTAAATTTTTTTCTTAAAGCGTCAAGTGCCGGCAGCGTCAAAATCGTCTCGCCTATTCCCCACAGCTGTATTACAAGCAACCTCTTATATTCTGCTTTTTCTATGCTTCTGCCCTTGTTGAACAATGCCAGAAAATTGCAGATGAAATTCCCGATGTGCTTGTCAATGAATTTTATAGCAACTACCATATCTAAGAGTAACTTTATGCATTATTTAAATATATACTTATTCGCTTGAGTATTACACTTTTGCTTATAAATGACATAAACTCTCGTCCATATCCGCTGCAATTCGAGAATCTTTTGTCTATAAATTAGCGGATTTTAAATTGAATTGCTTTATCGTCTATGAAATTGGTCATTTATAAATGATTTTCAGAAACTCAAGCTAATTCAAAGACCGAAGAAAAGTATATAAACCTAGCTGCAGTAATTTTAAAAATGCCCCTGCTTAAAAACAGTTCTTTGAAAATAAAAAGGAATCTGGTTTATTTCGCTTTATTTGTTTTATTGGGCTCGTTACTCTCCTACATTTACATACGGCCTTTCCTCGCTTTCAGCGACACTCCGCTTTTGAGGCTGGATTGGCATCAGCAATTCCAAGTAACCAGTGCGATATGGATTACTTTAACGAAATATCACGAATTTCCGTTCTGGAATCCGTATGTGCATGGCGGAAACTTTTTATTTGCTCACCCATTGGGTCATGTGATTTCACCACAAACTTTGATTGCCTTAATATTTGGGCCTATAAAAGGGATTTATTACTCGGTATGGTTTTTTTATGCACTTAGCTTTGCAGGATGCTATTTCATAGGCAGGCATCTTAAACTATCTTTTCTGGCGACAATGTACTTGGCAATCGTTTTTACTTTTCAGAGCCATCTTATGAATTACCTTTTTATCGGAAGCACCCTTTGGATGAATGCAGCTTACTTGCCACTTTCATTTTATTTCCTCCTGAGGGCATTTGACAACTGGAAATATGCCATTCCTGCAGGATTTTTTCATGCCTTAATATACCTAGGAGGCGGAGTGTATATCTTCATGCTTTACATATTGTTTGTGCTTATATTTGCAGTGTCTAGAACCGTTGCGAGGAAAAATCTCAAACCCCTAAAAGCCATGTTTGTATTGTTTCTGTTCAGTTTCCTGTTTGCATCAATAAAAATACTGCCAAATCTCGATTTGTACAGCCTCAACCCAAGAGACGTCGGGTTTCAGATACTGCCTCTAAAATTGGAAATAATAAAAAAAGCATTTCTGGACAAAAATCAGGCATGGAATATTGTTTCAGTCTATTGGATTGGGGACTTTAACTTCCATTTCCCCCATTTTGGAGATTACATTGGAATAATACCGATTTTGCTGGCGCTGGCTGGCTTGATATGGCTCAGGGAGCTTGAGTTAATCTTAGTCACTCTTGCCGCATTTTTGATGTACCTAAGCAATTTCTCCGCGTTTTCTTTTATATGGAAGGCAGTTCATGCTGTTCCCCCATTTTCATCTCTGCAGCATCCGGCACGATTTGTAATTTTCCTCGGATTGATGATCGGCATCGTGGGCGCAAGAGTTATATCCAAATTAAACAGGGCAAAAACCAACAATAAGTGGCTGGATCACCTGAAAAACCTAATTATTATTGCCCTAATCCTATTTGTCTTTATAGACCTTACAAAGTCAAGCTATTCGATAATCGATAATTTTAAGCCAATGCCCATGCAAAAAGATCTTATCAGATGGGACGACAAGTTTGAATATTATGATTTTTATCAAAGATTCAACCTGACCGAACAAGATATAGCGTATTTGGATGCTGGCTATTTCAAGTCTTTTGAGCAGATAGATACATTATCGAATAAAGGTGTTAATAAGCGTGGATTGGACCCTATGACTATCAACAGAGGAAACATCTTATCAAAAGGAGATACTGGCTATACTGGGGAGTATTATTTTGTTGACGCTAATGGCAGCTCCGTGCAGCTTGAAAAGTGGAGCCCAAATAAAATCAGCCTAAATCTCAAGACACGGAAGGATAATATATTGGTGGTAAACCAAAATTTTCATAATCAGTGGAAAACAAAGGAAAAATTTGAAATAATCAACTATAAAGGTCTGCTTGGGATTAAAATTCCCGAGGGAGAACATCAGTTGCACATCTATGTGTTCCAGAACAAAATTTTTGTAGGGGCGTTTTTGTTTTTGATTGGGGTCATTCTTGGGTTGTATCTGCTGTTAACTAAATAATAAACGTTGCATTGACTGCCATTATCTCCCTGAGGAAACTTTTAAAAAGATAGCATTTACTGCAATTTTATGTATAAATATGACCTGTCCTTAGCTATCCCTTTTTATAACGAAGAAGATAATGTCGAAGATGTTGTTAATGGTTTAGGCAAAGAATTAAATCAAAATAAAATAAACTACGAACTGATATTGGTTAACAATGGCTCTTCAGATTCCACTCCAAAGATCATCAAAAACTTAAAAAAAATAAATTCCAGAATAAAACAGGTAAACATTAAAAAAAATGAGGGTTACGGGTGGGGCATAATTAATGGGCTGCAGGCGGCCAAAGGAAAATATATTGGTTATGTAGACGGAGATAACCAAGTTCATCAAAAGTATATTGTACATGCTTACAACAAATTAATGGCAACTGATGCGGCGATATGCCTCACAAGAAGATTAAACAGAAAAGAAGGATTTACAAGAAAAATTGCTTCGATTGTTTATAACCTCATTGTGTCTACACTTTTTTTTATTAAAGTTAGCGATATTAACTCGAAGCCTAAGATAATCAGGCGAAAATATTATGAAGATATGCGACCATCTTCCAAAGGATGGTTCATAGATACGGAAATAGTATTAAGAGCTAAAAACAAGGGATTCAAATTTGTTGAAATACCAGTAAACTATGCCAATCGTAAAAAAGGCAAATCTAAAGTTAATTTTGGAATTACTAAAGAATTATTGTTTGACATAATCAGATACAGATTTGGCTTGACGAGTAAATAAATCTAAAAATTTATTAATGAATGTCTTTTTTTGCATTTAAAAGAAATAAATTTAGGACTAAACTTTAAAAATGAATATTAATAAAGTGCCCATACTGATTACAGGAGCCACTGGATTTATTGGAAGGCATCTGATCAATGCTTTGGCAAGGGAAAATGCAGACATATCTATAATCTCCAGAAAAAAAGCGGCGTTAAATGGAAAAATAAAAACATATGTTGGTGATTTGACAGACAAGGCATTCATAAGCAAGGTTGTAAAAGAGGCAAATCCTAAAAAAATTTTTCATTTGGCTGCTGTCG
>CAYOWR010000115.1:0-3384 GCA_964407725.1 uncultured Methanosarcinales archaeon | reverse complement strand
AGCAATTGCAGGGAAAAGAGTTATCCTATAATAATATTTTAGATATTGATGCTGCATTCGAGCTTGTAAAAGAATTTGATGAGCCGACTGCTGCCGTCATTAAGCATACAAATCCAAGCGGGGTTGCAAGTGCTGATAAAATAGAAGATTCTTATAAAAGAGCTTATGGGGCAGATGCAAAATCCGCTTTTGGCAGTGTTGTTGCTCTTAATAGGAATTGTAATTTGGAAACTGCTAAGCTAATGAAGCCTTTATTCATTGAAGTTGTCATTTGCCCAAAATTTGACAAAGAATCTTTGGAAATATTGAAAGAGAAGAAAAATTTAAGGCTATTGGAAACTAACACAATTAAAAAGCCAAAAAACAGGTTTGACTTAAGAACAGTAACAAATGGCTTATTGGCTCAAACTTGCTATTGTCCTGCGTTAAGCAAAAAAAATCTTAAGGTTGTGACAAAAAGAAAGCCAACAAAACAAGAAGTGCAATCACTGATTTTCGCATGGAAAGTAAACAAGCATGTTAAATCAAACTCTGTTGTTTTTGTCAAGAATGATGAAACTGTTGGAATTGGCGCAGGCCAGATGTCAAGAGTTGATGCTGTCGATTTGGCAGTAATGAAAAACAGCGAGAAGATAAAAGGAAGTGTCATGAGCTCGGATGCTTTCTTCCCATTTAGGGATGGAGTTGACCAGGCAGCAAAAGCAGGAGTAACAGCAATAATCCAGCCAGGCGGCTCAATCAGAGACAATGAAGTTATTGAGGCAGCAGATGAACATAACATTGCGATGGTGTTTACTGGGATTAGGTTGTTTAAGCATTAAGTTTAAATATAAATTATTAAAAAAATAACAATGAGGTGAATCTTTATGGCACAACCTGTGATAAATTACTTGGCTGTTTTGGTCTCAGCAATAGCTTCTATGGTTCTCGGATTTTTGTGGTTTGGTCCTTTATTTGGAAAGCAATGGACATCTTTGATGGGTTTTGACAAGAAAAAGGTGGAAGAAGCCAAGAAAAAAGGCATGCCTCCACAAACATGGGCTTTGCTGATAGTCGGCACTTTGGTAACATCATATGTGCTTGCACATTTTGTTGATTACCTAGATGCAACAACTTTTGGAGGAGCCTTGCAGGCAGGATTCTGGATATGGATTGGATTCTTTGCTCCAGTTATGCTTGGAATGGTTCTATGGGAAGGAAAGCCTTGGAACCTGTATTTTCTTGTTGTAGCTCACCATCTTGTAAACCTTCTTGTGATGGCGTCAATACTTGCATTGTGGCCATAGATTTTTGATTTTATTTTTATTTATTCAATTCAAAAAACAATCCTTATAAACCTTAAAATATTCCTATTTCTATGCTCACAGAAGAACTTCAGAAAGAGATATTTTTTCCTTATTCTAAAGTAAGAGATATTCAAAACACTATGATTTCTGATGTTTATAGCGCAATTAAAGAAAAAAAGCACATCATAATGCATGCTCCTACTGGAATTGGCAAGACAATTTCTGTTTTGGCTCCTGCCTTGTCATTTGCGATGAAAAACAATTTGACTATCTTTTTTCTTACATCTAGACAAACCCAGCATAAAATTGTTGTTGACACTTTAAAGCAGATAAAGCAAAAATTCAATATTAGCTTGGAATGCGCTGATGTCATTGGCAAGAAATGGATGTGCCTGCAGAATGGTGTAGAGGCAATGGCTTCTGGCTCATTTCATGAATATTGCAAATCATTAAGGGATGAGGCCAAATGTGAATTTTACCTGAACACGAGAAAAGAGAATATGCAGCCTACAATAAATGCAAAGAAATCGATTGAGGATTTGAAAATAATAGGTCCTTGCCATGTCCATAATTTTATCGATGAAGGGAAAAACAAAAAGCTTTGTCCATACGAGCTTGCTGTTCTGACAGGGCAAAACGCAAAAATAATAATTGCGGATTATTATTACATCTTTAGCCCAAGCATTAGAACTAGCTTTCTTGCAAAAATAAAAAAGGAATTGAAGGATATAATAATCATTGTTGATGAAGCCCATAACCTTCCAACAAGAATTAGGGATTTAATGACTCAGAAAACATCAAGCTTGATTATTGAGAACGCAAAAAAGGAGGCAAAAAAATACAATCGCGAAGAAACTTTTGAAAACCTTGAAATTGTGGAAAATGCATTGTTTGGGCTGGCAAAAAATATTGACAGCGAATCCACAATAAACAGAAGCTCATTTTTTGATGCCATAAACAAAACAAAAAAATATGAAGATGTATTGGCAGAGCTGGCTTTTGCAGGAGAAGAAATAAGAGACTTTCAAAAGAAAAGCTTTGTTCTAAGCGTTGCAAAGTTCCTTGAGGCATGGCTTGGCTCTGACATAGGCTATGGAAGAATATTAGATAAAGAAATTGTTGAAAAAAAATTAAAAATTACATTGTCTTATAGGTGCCTTGACCCGTCTCTTGCTGCTAAGGAGGTAATTGACCAAAGCTATTCCACAATATTGATGTCAGGAACTTTGACTCCAACTTCAATGTACAAAGATATTCTTGGATTTCGTGATAATGTTCTTGAGAAAGAATATAAAAGCCCATTTCCAAAAAAGAACAGATTAAATCTAATAATTCCAAAAACAACAACAAAATTTGTTGAAAGAAACACAAAGCAATATAATGAAATAGCCAAGGTCTGTGGTGAGATAGTAAACTTAATTGAAGGCAATTCTGCAATATTCTTCCCGAGCTATGAACTAATGCGCAATATCAATGAATTTTTGCATAAAGAAACAAAAAAACCAATATTCTTGGAAAAACAAAACTTGAATAAAAACCAAAAAGAAGAGCTTCTAGCTGCCTTCAGAAGCCATAAGTCTGGTGCTGTTCTTTTAGGTACTTCCACAGGCTCATTTGGAGAAGGCATAGACATGCCTGGTGTTTTGCAGGCTGTCATGATTGTTGGTTTGCCATTGAACAAACCTGATATTGAAGCAAAATTACTTATTGAGTATTATGATGACAAGTTTGGAAAAGGCTTTGAATATGGATATGTCCTTCCTGCGATAACCAAATGCCTTCAAAATGCAGGAAGATGTATAAGGTCAGAAACCGACAAAGGTGCAATAGTCTTCTTGGATGAAAGATATGCCTGGCAGAATTATTACCAATGCTTTCCTGAGGATTGGGAGATTGAAGTTGAGATAAATTATTTGAGTGTGTTGAAGGAGTTTGTTGGTAAGAATTCTTAAAAATTTAACTCTTCTCAATAATCAATATACATTTCTCTATACTAGCATACAAAATCGAAACATTTAAATACTGGTAATGCTTTCTATTCAAAATGGTTATCCTCTTCGATAGGTTCAACCTTCCTGAGGACATATATGAAGTGATT
>CAYOWR010000114.1:0-3391 GCA_964407725.1 uncultured Methanosarcinales archaeon | reverse complement strand
AAAAATAAACAACAATATGACCCATTACACAATTGAATTGCTTGAAAATGAATTAATAAAATTGAAAAAAACAATTAAAGGCGCAAAAGTTGGAGTGCTTGGGCTTGCTTATAAGGCAAATGTCGATGATACAAGAGAAAGCCCATCTTTTGAGATAATAAATATTTTGAAAACAAAAGGCGCAGAAGTTTTTGTTTTTGATCCTCATGTTAAAGATGGCAGCAATGTGAAAGATTTGGACGAGCTGTTAAGCAAAAGCGATTTTGTAGTATTAGTCACAGACCATAATGAATTTAAGAATATGGATTTAAAAAAATTAAAGGAAAAAAAGATTTATGTTGTAATTGATGGCAGAAATTGCCTTGACAAGGAAAAAATAAAGTCCATGGGGATATTATATCATGGAATTGGCAGAAATTGAAATACAAATATTTAAAAAGAATATAAACCTGTGTTTAATAACATGAAAAGAATAAAGCTTGTAATTTGGGATGCTGACGAAACTTTATGGAGCGGCACTGTTTTCTACAAGGATAAGGAAAACGTCAAAATAAAACCAGGCACAAAAGAAGCCCTAAAAGAGCTAAGCAAAAGAAATATCAAGTCGACAATATGCAGCAAAAATTATTATGAAGATGTTGATGCAACATTAAAGAAATTTGAGATAGATAAATATTTTGAAAACCTGCAGATTGGCTGGGGCTTGAAATCAGACTCCATCAAGAATCTTGCAGACATATACAATCTTAGCTACGACGAAATTCTCTTTATCGATGACGATGCTTTTCAAAGGGCCGAAGTTGAAAGCCAGTTGCATGACATAAATACAATCGCTTTAAATGACCCAATAGATATCTTGAACATAGAAGGAGTCGTGCCATTAAATGCGACTGCAGAGGACCACAAAAGAGTACAGTTGCTTAAGGAGCAGAGAAACCGGGAAGTTGCAGAGAAGGAGCATAAAGGGGACTTTAACGAGTTTTTAATAAATTGTAATATGATCATGACAATAAGGCATGTTGAAGAAAAGGACTGGGAAAGAGTATGCCAACTCATCAACAGGACTAACGAGCTTAATGCGACAGCAAACAGATATTCTCTTGATGAATTAAAGGAAGGCTATGATAAAAGAGGAGATATTGTTTTAGTTGTTGAGCTGACAGATAAATTTGGCGACTATGGATTGATAGCTGAGAGCATAATAACAAAAGAAAGCTATGGCTGGTTCATAAAAGACTTGACAGTTTCATGCAGGACAATGGGCAGGGGAATTGGAAGCTCCTTGGTCATTGCAATCCTGCAATATGCAAAAGAGCAGGGAATCAAGAAAGTAAGGGGCATGCTTGTTGAAACAGAGTCAAACTGGAGAATAAGGCCTTTATACGAGAAAAGGGGCTTTGACAGGATTTCTGCTGATGGGAAAAAAATCTTCTATGAGTTTGACCTTGAAAAGAAAAAAATACCTGAGCATCATCCATGGCTTAAAGTCAATCTTATGCTTGAGAAAAAAGTTGAAGCTTAGTTCTTAGAATGACATTACAAAAATACATAAAATATGGATTTTCTTTGTTGTCGAATGGTTCTCCTATATCTTTAACAAAAGAAACAATAAAAGACGCTTTAAATCTCAAAAATGAAATACGAGATAATAAAAAACACGTAAAAGAGGCAATAAACTGGATTTTGGCTGCGCAAAAAGCAAACAATGATGGCGGAGTTGCAGCCATGTATTCTCTTTACGAAGGCTGGCATCCATCCTATTCCGAGACAACCGGATACATAATTCCCACAATGTTTAATTGTTATCATCAGGCAAAAGACCAGAAAATAAGAAAAAGCGCGATCTTGATGGCAGACTGGGAATTAAAAAAACAATTATCAAATGGCGCATTTCCAGGAGGTGCAATAGGCAGAAAGGAGTTTCCTATTGTGTTCAATACCGGCCAAGTAATTTTTGGATTAGTTAGGGCTTTTCAAGAGACAAAAAATGAAAAATATAAAAAAGCTGCAATAAGGGCAGCAGATTGGCTTGTTAAAGTTCAAAATAAAAATGGTTGCTGGGACAGATTTGATTACTTAAACAAAATACACACTTACAACACAAGAACTGCCTGGTCTTTGCTAAGAGTTTATGAGATAACTAAGAATAAGAAATATCTTGCAGCAGCAACAAAAAACATTGATTGGGCTTTAACTCAGCAGCTTGATAATGGTTGGTTTGAGAATAATGCTTTCTATGAAAAGCAAGAGCCATTATTACATACTATTGCCTATACTATACAAGGCATTTTAGAAGCAGGCATTTATTTAAAAAATAAAAAATACATTGATTCTGCAAAAAAAGCTGTTGATATGCTAATAAATCTGCAAAGAAAAGATGGGTCATTAACTGGCAGCTTTGATAAAAATTGGCAAAGCAGCGTTTCATGGAGTTGTTTGACTGGCAACTCGCAGACAGCAATCATATGGCTAAGGTTGTACGATTTAACCAAGGACAAAAAATATTTTGAAGCAGCCAAAAAAATAAACGATTTTGTAAAATCAACGCAAAATCTTGATTCTTCAAATAAAGGAATCAAAGGCGGAATAAAAGGTGCTTATCCAATCTATGGCTGGTATGCTCCATTCTGCTACATAAACTGGGCAGCAAAGTTCTTTATTGATGCTCTAATGTTGGAAGACGATTTAAGTGTTGGAGATAAGTTGGGATAAATATTTTGTTTAAGAATTATAAATAATGTTTTTGTCAAAACAAGCAGTGGTAGAATTAAAACCTTCGGAATAGACAAAATCCGTTCCGAAAGATTGCGGATAACGAAGGTCTTTTGAATCTTCAAGAAGTTTGGTCTCAGTTCCCGCAGCTATGTCATATGAGTAGATATTAAATAGGTTAGATCCGTCTATATCTTTTGCACCCGTTTGTCTTTCATAAATGAGTTTGCCATTTGACACCGAAAAATTACCTCCATAAGTAGTATGGGTATCACCGACAGTGATTGTTCCCAAATCCGAAACCTTTGTTAGTTTTCCGGAGTTAATATTTTTAAGATACATCGCCGATCCCTGATAAGAAAATGAAATATAGAAAAGGTTATCTCCATCAAGATATAAAGAATGAACATTAGGACTTGCGAGGTCTGTTCCCAAAGTAATTTTTGTTGTCTGATTGGTTGCAAATGAGTAGATTGATATCTCATCCGTGTCTGATGCATAAGCAAGTCTTTGCTGGTTATAAGAAATTGCTTCCTCACCGTTTGGATAATTAGTCACAAGACTTGTATTTATTTTTGTCATTGGCCTTTCTTCCATAAGGGTACTTCCAAGATCGGGATGCGTATAATCTATTCCGCTATCGAGAATGGCAATATTTACACCTTTTCCCGTAATAGGA
>CAYOWR010000113.1:1785-3417 GCA_964407725.1 uncultured Methanosarcinales archaeon | reverse complement strand
TTTCTGGCAAGATTTACCACCGTCACAGCCATTGAATATGCCATTTCTTGCACTGCCTCCATGCAATGAACCGCATGTAACAGCCAAGCAATTGTTTTCTGTGCTATGTACACAGACACCCCAGCTTGAGAAATCAACCTCTTTTCTATTAGTAACAAAACCATTGTTAACAGATACTATAAACTTATTTGTTCTGCATTCACTTTTATTTTTTGCAACAACTAATTCTCCAGTTTTGCATGTAAAGTTAATCTGCTCTTGGTCAAGAAAACAAGCTGTATTCGGTCCTGAGGTGTTTAGGCAATTTGTAGAATTATAATAATTAACACACGCAGAATAAATATCTTCTACATCATTATATGAAGTTATAGAACAGCCCTGTATTTCTTCCAAATCAATTTTGTCAGTTATTTTTTTATTGATTGATTGCGTAATTTTATCGCTTAGTGTGCTTTCTTGAGTAATCTGGCTTAACGCAATTATAGAATACAAAGCAAATAAAACTAAGATTAAAACTATATATTTATTTATTTTCATATAGAACACCTCGTATTTTTGATAATGATTTTTAGGGTTGTAAGTTTAGTATTTTGCATATTAATAACTAGAGAAAAAAGCACAGTATGTCTATAAAACATACCACTAATAACTAACACCCCCTCTTTAATTATAAATTTATTAGTAAATATTTAAACTTTGCTATTTAATAAAACTAAGAGCAATAACTAATTCATTACAAAAACTATTTAAATAAACCTTCTTTCACTCTCGGAATTCTAAAATTATAATTTGGAGGCACTATGGTCAGCTTTAAACTATGCATTTCGGATCCGTCAACAGGAAAGACGTTCCAAAAAGAAGTAAAGGACAACATGGCAAGGCCTTTTCTTGGCCTGAATATAGGGGAGGGCATGAAAGGCGACGCAATTGAATTAAGCGGCTACGAGCTGCAAATCACAGGGGGTTCAGACTATTGCGGGTTTCCAATGAGAAAAGGAATTCTGGGGCAAAGAAAAAAAATAGTAATCTTAGGCGGAATAGGGTTCAAAGGCGATGCAAAAGGCATAAAGAAAAGAAAAACTGTCTGCGGCCATAAGATTCATGAAAGAATCTCCCAGATAAACCTAAAAGTCACAAAAGCTGGTTCAAAAAAACTTGCCGAAATATTTGGCGCAGCTGAGGGCAAAGAGGAAAAGAAAGAAGCCAAGCAAGAAGCAAAAGAGCATAAAGAAGTAAAAGCGGAGTCAAAAGAGCTAAAAGCAGAAGAAAAACATAAAGAGCAAAAAACTGAAGTGAAAAAAGAGGAAATGAAAGAGCATAAGGCAGAAAAGAAAGAAGAAAAAACACTTAAAGCTGAAGAAAAAAAAGAAGCCAAGGAACAGTCAAGCGAGAAAAAGGCAGCAGCAAAAGAATCAAAAGAAGAGAAGAAGGAATAAATCTTGAGTTGGTTTTTAATAATAATATAAATTACTTAATACGCATTAACGAAAAATCCAATAAATGAAAAAACAATAAAAATTTATCAAAATAAAATCAAAAAATCCTTGAACGACCTTGCAAAGTCAAGGTATAAAAGGTGCCCGTTGTTGATTATTTAATGTTATGAATCGGCGAGGCGAATTTTAGTGGAAG
>CAYOWR010000113.1:0-1685 GCA_964407725.1 uncultured Methanosarcinales archaeon | reverse complement strand
TGCCCGTTGTTGATTATTTAATGTTATGAATCGGCGAGGCGAATTTTAGTGGAAGTCAAAATTCGCCGAGCACTATTTTTGCGAACAGGGACATAAGCGAGCGAAAGCGAGCTTTCGCATGTCACTGTGAGCGGATTGAATATTTTAGTCAAAATTAAATTTATTGAAAAAATAAATTAATCAAATACTTTTATAAGATTTTCAAATTAAAACATGGTTAAGAAGAAAGATGATAAACAAGAATTATCGAAAGCGAGTGAGCAGAGCTCACAGCTGCCGGCGCAGCCAGTTTTGAATATTGGAATGGTTGGCCATGTTGACCATGGCAAGACAACTTTGCTTGAAAGATTGAGCGGCAAATGGACAGACACTCATTCTGAGGAATTAAAGAGAGGGATTACAATAAGGCTTGGCTATGCAGATGTTACTTTTAGGAAATGCCAAAAATGCGAAGGTGCAAAAGCCTATACGATAAAAGAAAAATGCCAAGTTTGCAAATCCAATACAACTCCATTGAGAAAAGTCAGCTTTGTTGATGCTCCTGGGCATGAATCCCTGATGGCAACAATGCTTTCCGGAGCGACAATAATGGACGGGGCTTTGCTGCTTGTTGCAGCCAATGAAAATTGCCCCCAGCCGCAGACAAGAGAGCATCTAATGGCCTTGCAGATTATTGGAGTGAAGCATTTGATAGTTGTGCAAAACAAAATAGATTTAGTGGGCGAAGAGCAGGCACTTAAGAATTACGAGCAAATAAAGAATTTTCTTAAAGGAACGGCATTTGAAAATACTCTCATAATTCCGATTTCTGCGCAGCATAGGGCTGGTTTGGATTATTTGATGCAGGCGATTGACGAGAATATACCAACTCCAGCAAGGGATAAAAATAAGGATCCATTGATGCTTGTTGCCAGAAGCTTTGACATCAACAAGCCCGGCATTGCACCAGAAAAAATTGTTGGCGGAGTTTTAGGGGGCAGCTTAAGGCAGGGTGTCTTAAAAATAAATGATACTATTGAGATAAGGCCTGGCAGAAATATTGTAGAGAAGAATCAGCAAGTATGGAAGCCGATAACAACAAAAATTGCAAGCTTGAATTCAGGCAGCCAAGATCTTGATTCTGTCGGGCCATCAGGATCTGTCGGAGTACTGACATCTTTGGATCCTTCCATCGTAAAATCTGACCAATTGACCGGTTCTTTGGTTGGCCTGCCGGGAAAACTGCCAAAAGTCTGGAATGAAATGGTTTTAGATATTCATCTGCTTCAAAGGGTTGTTGGCACTCAAGAAGAATTAAGTGTCGAGCCAATAAAAATGTCTGAGCCCTTGATGCTGAATGTGAATTCCGCAGCCACAGTTGGAATAGTTGTAGAACTGAGGAAAAACAAGATAAAATGCAGGTTAAAGCTGCCTGTATGCGCAGATTCTGGCTCAAGAGTCACAATTTCAAGAAGAATTGGAAACAGATTCAGGCTTATAGGTTACGGGGAAATTTTTGAGAAGTGAAATTAATCTCCCTCAAATTGCACCAAAGAAAATAATTTATGCCCTTTCCCCTCTATTTTTTCTCTTCCATGCAAATCAGGCAGTTCTATTATGACTGCACATTCTACTACTTCCCCACCAAGTTTTTCTATTAAGCCTATAGCTGCACCCAAAGTACCCGAAGTCGCAATCAAATCATC
>CAYOWR010000112.1:0-3430 GCA_964407725.1 uncultured Methanosarcinales archaeon | reverse complement strand
CCTTCAAAGCACCCTAAGCAATATTTTTGGGGGGGCATCAATACTTCTTGACAAAAGCATAAAGGTTGGCGACAAAATAGAGCTGGATGCAGATACAAGAGGGACTGTTGAGGATGTTGGCCTGAGAAGCACAAAAATAAGGACATTTGACAACGAGCTTATAACAGTCCCAAACGGAAAGCTTGCCGATTCAAGAATACTTAATTATATGCAGCCAGAGCCTAAAGTCAGGGTTAAAATAGAATTTGGAGTCGAATACGGCTCTGATACATCAAATGTTAGGAAAGTTGTTATTGAAACTTTGAGGAAAGTCCCAAATGCATTAAAAGAGCCTGAGCCAAAAATTCTTATGACAGAAATGGCAGACTTTTCTCTTAAATTCATAGTTTTGTTTTGGGTAAGCACGTTTGATGTAAAGTTTGACACCAAAGCAATGGCAACGGAAGAAATATACAAAGCGCTGAGAAAAGCTGGCATAGTAATTCCATTCCCAACCAGAACTGTTTATGTCAAAAACCAACAAGATTAATAATAATTGTGTTGGTTTTTGAGCATGCTCGAAAATCGTAACTATTTACTATAAAATTTACGATTTTCGACATTGCGGAATTGAAAATTCAAGCTAATATATAAATTATTAAACCTTGAATTTTTAATAATCACCCTGTAAGTATTTCCGTTACTGTTGAATAAACTTGGTGGTATTTATCAATATCCAATAGCTCTGCGTGCAGAGACTCAAGACCACTGCAAGTTCCATTAACATAAGATAAAGTTGCGTTGTCAAGTCTTGCGCTTTCTATCATAACAACACCATCGCCGTCGCTGCTGTCAGTTGCGCAGCCTTTTCCTATTATTGAATATAATTTGATGCCTTCAGGCTGGTTTGAAGGATCATTTAGCTTGTTTATGAACAAGCTGTCAGCTTTCATATCCTCGCATTCTCTATTTTCGCCTACTAAGCCGCAATAGCTCGCAGTCCTTCCGCGAACTCCTTTGTTTGGGGCAGCAATCATTATGAGCTTGTCTATATCTTGGCTGCCAAATATTTGCGCATATCTTCTTGCAACCAATCCACCCATAGAATGAGTTATAATGTTAACCTTTGGCTTGTTCGTTCGTTCTTTAACGATGTTTATTAAATCTTTCAGCCTTATTGCATAAGTATCTATGTTCTCGCTTTTTGTAGGCACCACAATATATTTGTACTCTTTCCTGAATGCATCATAATAATAGCTGGCTTTTACAGTAATTGGCTTTCCTGACAAGCCCCATACGCCTTTCTGCAGAGGCTCGTTTCTTGAGTATAGGGAAATAATTCCTGCATTAAGGTAGCCGTCTTCCTGTAGCCTTGCCTGCAATTTGTTGAAAGCATCTAATGAGAACTCAGGGCTGTTGTCTTTTGCAAACGAATGGCCGTGAAGGAATATAATCGGAAATGTTTTTGGGTCGTTTTTGCAGGAATCATCTCTGCAGCATGGTTTGCAGTCATTAAAAACGCAGCAGATTGGGGGATTTTCAGACAGGCTAGTGTCTATGTTTTCAATTATTTTGTGGGTTATGTTTGTGCTTACTGGCGCAAAGTCGAAATCGCCAATTTTTTCTGCTGTTTCATTAAGCTTCGCACATTTTTTTGCCAGTTGATAAGTTTGATTTGAGATATTTATTTTTGACAATAGGTATAATGACAAATTTGATTGATTGTAATTTAATGGCATGATATTCACAATAACTTTTGGCAGGATTGCTTCTGCGATTTTAATTATGTCTTGATTTGTTTTGTTTTCCTGCTTTTTCTTTTCAAGAGAATCCAAATATGAATTATTTATTTTCCTTATCCCATTTTCTTGGAATATTCCTGCCGCATCAAAAAATTCCTTGTCATTTGGAAATACAATATTTTTATCTGAAATTATTTTTAATGCCCCGTCCCTTTCAGCTGAAAATTTTTCTTCTAATCCCAGTAAAGGTTTGCAGTTTTCACTTATTGCCTTGTTTGGATAAGCATCAATAAAATCTTGACTGAAATCAATCATATTTTCAGCTGATACATTATATGCGCAATCATTTTTTATGCTGCATAATAAGTCATTCTCATAATTTACTGTATGCAGAATTTCAAAAAATAAGATTGAAGCGGGAATTTTTGACCTTTCAAATACAGCAGTTTGCTTTGCTATTATATTTTTTATCTCATTGCTTAAAATATCGTAGCTTTCAAATGTGTTGTTTGCCACTGATGAGGCTAATTCATTGAAATCCTTAATATTGTTGTTACTAATGTTTGTAATTTCGTCGTCATCTAAAGCATTAACAAAACCTGCAAATTCGTCCAAGTTTTTAGATATATTATAAAACTTCAAAAGATACTGGTTATGTATTGATGTAATATTATCGATTTTTTTGTCATGGTTGTTGATTGATGAGGCTATACCATTCAACTGCTCAAAAAAGCTAGCGTTGAACAGCTGGCTCAGCTTGAAGTAATCCTCTGAGCTCCACAAGCTCCTCAGGTTTTCTATAGAAACCCTTATTTTGTCGTATTTGTCATTAATATCTATTTTTTCCTTAGTTGCATTTTTAAGGTTAATTTTATGAGCCAATTCAAAATATTTTTGGTTCATCTGCTGATGTTTTATGTCGACATCGGACAAGAGCAGAAGCAATTTTGTGACATTCTGCTTCAGTATTTTTTTAAGCTCCTTTTCAGCTTCTGAAAGGTCATAGTTTACGGTTATCAGGGATGATTTGACTTTTTCCCTGCTCTCTGTCAGGCAGAAAAATGACCTAATGCTGTGGCAGCCTACATCAAAGCTGTAAACATCCTGGCCAGAGCCAAGCCTCTTTGCATTCAAGCTGTAATTTTTTATTTCATTTTGCTTATTATCAACCTCAAAGCTTCCTTTGTCTAATATTGTATTCCTGCTTCTGTCATTGAAAGAATATGTGCAGGCAGCCCTGCAATTTGGAGCATTATCAACAGAAACATCAAATTCAACGCTGCTGGAACTGCCATATTTTATGTCAAACGATTTTTGATTTGGAGTTAAATACACTATAAGCTCGTTGCCAAGAAAGAAATTTATTTTCTGGTTAAAGTAAATAAGTGTGTATATAAAAAACAAAGTTAAAATCACAATAGCAATAATTTCATATTTCTTAAATGACTTTTTTTCTGCCACAAATATTTATTTTTTTAGTAGATTAAAAATGTTTCTGAAGTGTAAAATAAGCTTGTAGAGTATTAGCACAACAACAATAATGGCGGAGCCCTTTTTTGATTGAACTAATATAGAGAATAATCATTAGAAACTTTTACCGCCACTGAAGGCAATGTTAGTCATCTTTATTTTAATCTCAGAATTAATTTCTATATAGTAACTAACAAACTCGAATATCCTTTTTACATCTATGAAAGCGAAATCTTTAA
>CAYOWR010000111.1:0-3501 GCA_964407725.1 uncultured Methanosarcinales archaeon | reverse complement strand
TAGAAGAGACGAGGCGTCACTTAATGTTTATCTTAATGGAAACCAGATAGGAAATTCTAAGCTTACTGATTATCAAGGGAGTGCAACACTAAATTTCAAGACTACATTGACCATTTCTGTCGAAATAGAGGTAAAACATTACAGAAATTTTAGATATTGCTGCAACAAAGGAAGGAGAGGCTGCCTTATGTATTGCGATGATTGCAGGCATGACAGCACTGAAACAAGAACAAGCACAGTTTATCTTGAAGATACAAAGACAGCTTATCAGCATTGGCCCATAATAAAAGCAAATATCAAGGGAATAGACAAATATCATGACACCTATGTTGGAATCTTAAACATTTCAAGTTTTGACTCATTTGCCTTGGAATTTGAAAATTCGTCCTTAATGATATCTAATTATTTTTATGATGCAGAGCTGAGCCTGCCGCCTTATAATGTAATGACTTTAAGGGCAAATAATTTATCGAGCAGAAAATCCAAAAACATCAATTACCAATATTCCAATTCAACATATAAGTTTCATGTATCCAATCCAAACAAATGCAAATTAAGATACTCAAGCCATTTCAGCAATTGGGAACAAAATTGCAATTTGGAGTTTAACATTCAGCCTTTTTCGATTAAAACAGACAAGCTCCAATACAATGATGGCGAGGAGATAAAGGTTTTTCTAGAGCCGGAAAATGCTTTGATGACTATTAAGTATGGAGATGAGGAAACTAAAGCTAAGGGTTCTTTTTCATTCAAAGCTAAAAGAGGCAGCAACAGAATTACAGCTTCCTTGAATGAAAGGTCTTTTGATAAAGTAATTCACGTAAAAGATGATAAGACATGGAATTTCGTCATGAACTTTGGAGTTTTTTCTAGCGTCATTTATTTCATTTATGCTCTTCTTAAAAAATACTGGGGTGCGTTGCTTTGAGAAAAATTATGATCATTATGCTATTCTTATTGCTAATACCAGTAGCCCATGCTGCAGAGGACAAGTGCGGACTTGCAAACCTAGCTACTTGTATCCCCCAAAAGTTTTTTGAATTCTTGCATGGATTGATAAATGCGCCTCTGCAGCCCTTTCTTTATCTAACAAAGAATCTTCTTTCAGAGCCAGTCAACATACAGGTCTTCATTTCATTGTGGGCAATAATAGTTTACATTCTTTCGATATTCTATGGATTGTTTTTGATTTTGGCTGGGTTTAATTTCCTGATATCTGGATATTCTGCGGAAAAGAGAGAAAGGGCAAAAGATTGGCTCAAGAATGTTATCTTAATGATGATTTTCGTACAGGCTTCTTTTTATCTTTACTCAATTTTGATAGAATTGTCGTCTGCAATGACAGCAGGAATAATTGGCATGGTTGATCCAAACTTCTTTTTGCTGACAGTTGACAACATCACGAATCTCGGGCTTGAGATTTTCCTTGCAATCCCTTATTTGCTTACTTTATTATTAACTGTTATACTGCTTTCAATAAGATACCTTCTTGTTGCAACAGGAGTTTTGTTCTTTCCCATAGGATTATTTTTCTACTTCATTCCCCCATTAGTGAGCTATGGAAAGCTGACGCTGAACATATTGCTCATTGCTTTGTTTCTTCCATTCATACAATCCTTGATGCTTCTTGCTGCATCGAAAGTAATCGAAATTCCTGTCTTCCAGAACTTCAAGATTGTGATAATGATAGCCACATTTTTCCTTTTAAACCTTACAATGATTTTCCTTATATTCTTTGCAATCGCAAAAGCCGCAATGAGCGTAATAAGGTCTGATATAGGACAGACTGCATCCTTCATATCAAAATGAGGCTAAAGCATGCCATACGAAATCCCCCAACAATTGCAGTACGAAGAGAAGATAGTTTTTGGACTTACATTCAGGCAACTGGTTTATGCACTGCTCCTTGGGCTGCCAGCTATTCTAATATTCATGAAATCCCATTTGAGCATTTACTTAAAAGTGACTTTGGGAGCGCCATTGATTGGGCTTGCATGCCTTTTCATGTTTTTCAATTTCTCATCCTACATTAGGAATATGCTCTCTTGGTTTAAATTCAGAGAAATTTCAATAAATCATCAAAAAATGTTTCAGTTTCTTGGCATTGAAAAAATAAAGGATGGGTGCGTCTATGTTAGCAAAACTAAAAAGTCTCATTAAGAAGAGTGAAAACAATGAGTCTCACTTAAGGAAATTGGCGATATTGCAGGTTGTGCCTATTAATTTCACCATCAGGAATGAAAACGAAAAGCAGGGCATAAACTCCGGATTCCAAAAATTCCTCAATGCCTTGGATTTTCCCATACAGATTGTAATCGGAACGAATTACATCAATCTTGACAGCTATATCAATGCATTGGAATTAAGGGTTGAGGAGCTTGCTGCAAAAACAAAAAAGCCTATCTTTAACCAGCATTTTGAAAGCTACAAAGAGCACTTGATGAACACAATTCAGGCAAATTCCGTCCTTGACAGGAGCTTCTTCATCGTAATTCCTGAAAAGCATGAAATAGGATTGGATGTCCAAATCGGAGTTGTTGAGCAGCAGCTAAAATCATTGAATTTACTATTCAAAAGGTTAAATGATGAAGAACTCTTGCAGGTACTTGCCAGCTTTTTCAACGACATCCTTTCCGAAGCAGAAAAGCCCAAAACTGCAAACGGGAGCGATAGGAAACATTACCTTCATTACATGATAGCTCCAAGGCTCTTAAAGCAGCTTCCGGACAAAATAATTGTGGATAACAAAGAGTGCAGGATAGTCTATGCTGATGGCTATCCAAGAATGGTTGAAATAGGCTTTCTTGACAAGATTATCACTCTAAACGGCATATTTGATATCTCCATCTTCATAGAGCCGGTTTCAATCGAGTCAATGATGATTATGCTCAACAAGGAATTGCAGAAACAACGAGCTGATTTGTTCGCAGCAGAGCTGAAAAAGGCAATAAACCCGACATTGGAAATCCAATACCAGGACACAAGGGCAGTGCTTGAAAACCTCCAAAAAGGCAATGAAAAGCTGTTTTACGTGTCATTATACATCAACTGCAAGGGCAAAACTCCCGAAGAGCTTGACTTAATAACCAAAAAGGTTGAGGCAGAGCTTAATGCCATGCTCATAGCCCCAAGCAGGGCAATCTTCAGGATGAAGGCAGGCCTTAAATCAACAATTCCATTGGCAGAGAACGAGCTGGGCATCAAAAGAAACATCACAACAAAGGCATTGGCTGCATTCTTTCCATTTACATCCCAATTCTTGCAATTAAACCCTGCCGGCGTCTGGATTGGCGTTAATAAAAACAACGTTCCCATTATTAAGGACATTTTCCAGCTAAGCAATGCCAATGGCATGTGCATGGGATGCAGCGGCTCAGGCAAATCTTACATATCCAAGCTGTTCATAATAAGGCAGCTGCTTAATTCAGTCAAAGTAATGATTATTGACCCACAGTCAGAATACATCAAGCTGATTCAAACTTTCCAAGGGCAGATTGTCAA
>CAYOWR010000110.1:0-3517 GCA_964407725.1 uncultured Methanosarcinales archaeon | reverse complement strand
CTTTTTTTAGGGATGGCTATTGATGAAATTATTTTTGAGACGCGTAAAGCCGACCACATCGACGCACGCAGAGTCCTGGCAAGTGCTTTTAATGGTGATTTTGAAGCAAGTTACATTGCTGCTTTGGTTCCCACTGCTGCAACAATGTTTCCCGGGCAAAGTACTGCAAGCTGGCTTTTTTACATTGTTTCAGGCGATGCCCATATTGATGCGGCAGACCATCATTTTCACTTAAAAACAATGCAAGTATGGGAAGAAGGTAAGCTGAAAGAAGAAACAAGAGATCGCCTGGTTATTCCACCTGGTTTTAATTATAATGTCTCAATAAATAGAGGCTCAGTTCTCGCCTTCGCTACCACCCAAGATTTACAAATATATGGGCAAGCGAGAGTACACCCTTTATTTGATAAAGCATGGTCCGGATTTACGGCAAAGCAGCTTAAGTTCCTCATGCCATTTGATAAAGAAGTTATCTTGGGTGGACATCATCATGAATATCAAGAAGCATACTCGATGCTTAGTGGGGAGTGTACTTTCCGATTGGAAGATGTTGCAGATCCTTCTAAGCGAGAAGAAGTAAGGCTGTCTGCTGAGTTAGGAAATCACCTGACCATGAAACCGCGATTAGCACATGTAGCGAAAGCGGGTGCCAAGTCTATATTAGTAGGATATACTGCCCAAGCATTTGAAGGGCCAGATAGTGCTGAGCTTTATCCAAAAAGTAAAGAAGAAAAAGAATTACCCCAGTACGCCTGGTTTACTTTTAAAATTTAACCGAAACTCTTATAATTAAGCCCTTTTTCCAGTGCAAAATAACCTAATTACAAGTTCTAACTTGTTCTTGGAATACCGGAGTTGATATTTATGCCCGTAAAGATTGGAGATAAAGTTAAAGTTGATTATGTAGGCTCACTCGATGATGGAAGTGTGTTTGATCGTTCTGATGCTCATGGACAGCCACTTGAATTTGAAGTAGGTTCAGGAGATGTTATTAAAGGATTTGATGAGGCAGTTATGGGCATGAAAGCTGGTGAAACAAAAAAAATAGTATTATCCCCTGATCAAGCGTATGGGCCAGTGAATCCCCAAATGATACAAATTGTTCCTCGAGATAAGCTTCCGCCAGGCGAGCCAAAGACAGGCATGACTTTAGGAGTACAGTTACCCAATGGACAGCAGATTCCGGCACACATTACGGCAGTAACGGCAACCACCGTGACTATTGATTTAAACCATCCTTTGGCAGGAAAAACGTTGCATTTTGAGATTACTTTACGGTGAATTTCAGCGTTATAACGGCGGAGAAAATATTGAACAATAAATAAAATGTCAATAAACACAAACCAAGCTAATGAAATCAAAGTATTACTTCGAGAGAAAATCAAAGATAAACTGAATACTTATGAACGAGAAACAAGCTCTATGCCTTTTCTTGCTAAACTTATGCAAGACACTGAAAAAGTGGCGGCCTATTCATTCATCCACTCTCTCGCCACTACTTTGGGAATGTCCATGTATGAACAAATTGCCCAGATAATTGCTAGACCCCATTTTGATATCGCCAAAGTTGGTTATGATGTTGAGGGGATTATTTCTACGGAAGAGAACGCAACAATTGTTAGTATAATGCAGGGAATAAAAAATAAATCAAGAGCAACGAACAAAGATAAAGAAATGGCAGAAATATTAAAATGTAAAAGTTCTAGTGGGATTAATCTTAAAATAAGAGCCGATTTATTCCTAAAACGAGGGGATGATGAATTTTATATTGAAATAAAAACTGCAAAACCAAATATAGATGTATTCAATAAGTCAAAACAGAAACTTCTGGAATGGGTTGCACTCAGAAAAAAGAAAGTAACAACATTTTTAGCTATCCCATATAATCCTTATCATCCAGAACTTTACAGTAGGTTTACTTTACAGGGCGTTTTGGATGAAGAAAAAGAGCTTTATGTCGCCGAAAAGTTTTGGGACTTCTTAGGCGGAAAAAATACTTACGAAGAATTGCTTAAAATTTTTGATGAAGTTGGGAAAGAATTCAAGAGTCAAATTCAAGCTAAAATAAAAGATGTGGCTAAAGAGAAGATGGAGATTTAGTTAGGCAAAATATGTTTAACCGTTTCTTCATTTTACGCTTTCCTCATGTGAAATATAATCTCTGCATACGGTTGTCTATCTCTCTCCGTCCTGTTTAGAACTGGCCGTTTAAATTTATTAACTATCTTTAAACCACTTTTTTCCGCAATTCGGGGATATAAATTGTATTTATCGTTAGCAACGATAAAGAAATTTCCTTTGTCTTTTACGAATTTACTGATATTCAGAAGAACTTTACTTATTCCTTCAACGTATTCCTCTATTGCCTGTTTTCCTTGCCCTTTGTACAACGGCCCTATTTCCAAATTGTCCTTTCTGTCAATCTCAAATAATTCATAGGCGTAAGCATGCTGTTCGTGATAATCAATTTGACCAACATAGGGAGGAGAAGAGAATACCCCATCTATCTTCTTTTTTAGAAGCAAATTACGAAATTCTTTATTTTTAGTCATTTCAAAGAGATTAACCTCTCTTGAATCACCGTGAATCACTTCACTATGAACTTCTTTTCTTAATCGTGCAAATTCTTTAATTCTACTGACAGTATCGTAAGTATTTTTTCTTAAATGAGATAGCACCGTATTAATTGGTGTACAAATCTTCCCATGCTTACGGCAATAATAGGGTCCGATTTGTGGCTCTTTTAATGTTGCAAGATCAGAATGAGTCGTAGAACGACAAGAACGAGCAGTTCTACTCAAAACAATTCTCATTATATTCTTTGTTTTTTCATCGTCTACTTTTTCCATTAATTTAAGATAATAAAATAATTCCTGCTTGATTCTCTTGGAAAACCATTTTGAGAGAAAGCTAGACATCTCTTTCTCATTGGCGAGGTGAGATTTATCTTTAGTCCCATTTTTTTCAAAAAATTCTTTATTCTCTTTAAGAAATTGCTTTAATTTCTCTTCGGCATAGTCTTTTTCTTTAACTTTCCCTTCTCTAATCCAATGCTTAAATTCTGAGGGGAAGTATCTCTTATTAAACCCCGATAATCTTTCTTTAAGTTGCGTATCAAAAGAATCATCAAAGGTTGATTCACTAAACTGCCATAATTTGTCCAGAGAGTTCTTTAATTTAAAATTCAATTGAAAAATATCATAATTATCTAACTTTACACTTGAAATTAGACAGTTAAAACCGGAAACATCAATCCCAATGGAATTTAATCCTAACTCGGAAGCTTGAACTAATGTTGTTCCGCTTCCCATAAATGGATCCAATACTGTTTCTCCTTTGTGAAAGAATATTTCTTTCTTAAGATGATTAATTTTCTCATCTAGGAAATATTCCACTAACTGAGGGATAAACTTTCCTTTATAAGGATGTAAACGGTGAACATGCTTAGTGGTATCTACTTCCCTTAAATGATCAAAAGAAAGTCCCCAATCTAAATCTTTCCCTAGTTTATTTTTCC
>CAYOWR010000109.1:0-3533 GCA_964407725.1 uncultured Methanosarcinales archaeon | reverse complement strand
TGAATATAACTTCATTAACATCAAAGCAAAATATTACAATAAGCGGAAATGTGAATGAGCCTGTTGTTGTAAAGGTTTTTGTTGACTCAATCACAAACCAGTCTATTGTTCCTGACAAAATAAAAAACCTGAATGCAACTAAGGTAAGCCAAAACTCAGTTGAGCTTAAATGGGACGAATCAAAAGATAGAGACTTTAGCCAT
This sequence comes from uncultured Methanosarcinales archaeon, assembly GCA_964407725.1. Lineage (GTDB taxonomy): Archaea > Nanobdellota > Nanobdellia > Woesearchaeales > GW2011-AR4. The sequence continues at coordinate 3,330 of CAYOWR010000109.1, read as the reverse complement.
TATGTTGTTTATCGAGATGAAGTGCCAATTGCAACAACAACTCCAGCAAATTATAATCTATTTGTTGATCCATTAGTTGACAGCAACAAGCAATACAAATACCAAGTTTCTGTTGTTAACATATTCGGCAAAGAAGGCATAAAATCCGATGTTCTTACAGTAAAGACTTTGACAGGAGGAGCAACACTAAATCTAAAGCATGAGCCAGTTGACATATTTGAAGATTTTAGGAAGCCAGTTATTACTTTAAATGCATCCGGCAGCTTTAATTTTGGGATAAGATTAAACAGCGACGGATTGCACAAAATCAAGCTTATATTTGAAGACAAAGCGGGCAACAAAGTCACTTTTGAAAATGATGTAGTGCTTGACACCAAAAAGCCAAGTGTGAAGATTATAAGCCCTCCTTCAGGCTCTTTTGTTTTTGAAAATATGGCAAACAATGTGGACATAATAGGCCAGACTAAGCCGAATGCAAGAGTTCATTTATTCATTGACAGGACCCCATTAAAGTCTTTCACAATTTCATCCCAGACAGGATTGACTCCTGAAGAAAGAACAGTTATTGATACTCAATTTAACATTGATGTTACTCAAATTGAAAACTTATCAGAAGAGCAGCTTGAATCAAAATGCAAGTTAAATGTTGGCATAAAGTCTTCATGCTCACAAGGCGCTGACAAGTCTGTGACAGCAGACAGCCAGGGCAATTTCAAGTTTGAGAATGTTGATTTGACTTCTCAATTTGGCCTTGAAACCAGGTTAAGAGAAGTGCCTGTAACACAATTTAGGGATACTCTGCTAAACCAAGACAGAACTACAAAAAGAACAACTTTGGTTGTTATAGCAACAGACAAAGTAGGGCAAAGAGGATTGGCTATTGCTAATGTAGGAATTGGATCATGCTGGAGCGGCAACCAAAGCTGGGACATAATACCTTTAACTCAATATCAAAGCCCGACATTCCTAAGCACAGAAAGATTGGCAGAGGGCACAGAAACTTTATACTTTTATTTTAACTATTCTTATATAGGCAGAGGAGCAAATGCCAAGATTGAAAGCATTTCTTTGCAGAAAGCCTGCAGTACAAACGAAATAGTGGATTCAAGATTCAATATAAGCTGCAAGGTCATTCCAGCTGGTGATACACCAACAAAGCTTAATCCGGATGGCACATTGACCTATTCTGCTATCACATTAAACAGATTCCAAGGCATGGACAGGTTTTTGGAAGCAGACTGGAAGAGCTTTATGAAAGCAATAAACAATGAGCTGTCATTCCCATTCAAAGTCAGGATAACTTATAAGCATGATGTTATTGATGACAATGGCCAGCTAAGGACAATGACAGAAACCCAGACAACATGCCAGCAGCTTAGCTATGTTTTGGATAATACATTGATTGATCCAAGAAAAGTGCTTCCAGATTTTCTTTTGAACGGATTTGTGGATTTCCTTGACAAGTCTATAAAAGCATTGACCAAAGTGCAGGAGCAGATAGACAAAGTAATTGATTATGTTGCAATTGGCTGCTTGTACTCGTTTTTGGCTCACTTGGTTATGAAGATTTACAGGAATATTGTCGAGCTGAGCAGTGAAAAAATCTTTGTTTTAAAGGAAGTATTGTTTAAAACTGCTTTTAAGACTGGAAATTCTCAAAACGATGCCGAATGCCCCCAGCTCGCTGATGCAATAGTAACAGCATATTCTCTTGGGAAAATACAAAATCTTAAATTAAAATATTTCTCAGATCCTGATTTGAAAAAATGCTTCCCTGCTGTTTATAACGCATGGCAAAAGGAAACAAGAATCTATGAATTGCAGAGATGGTCATGCGACAGGATTTTTGGGCATACCTCTCCATCAAGATGGACTGAAACCAAGCCAGATGATGAGTTAAACAAGCAAATTACCAATCAAAGACCTTGCGAATCGGATTTAGGAGTTAGGGGAAAAGGAATAAGAGCTGAAGATTGCAGAAGATTAGTTGCCACTAAATATAAAATTTTGGACGCTAATAAATATCAGCCAGGAGAAAAATGCTTTGATGTAGATATAGGCAATGGTCTCAGCAGGATGTATCAACTGGGAAACCAAGCTGAAGGAAATTTATATAATCTTATATTTGTTGGCGGGCAGGGACCTGCACAAATAGAATTAAGCAATGCTATTAAACTCACAGAAACACAGTTTATAATCCCAGATACAAGAACGTGTGATGAAGTGTGCGGAATCGCTCCTCAAGAACCTGTGTCGACAATAAAGCTAGGAGGAGCATCATATATCTATCAAAAAGGAAAAATTGTTACTGCTCCTCAACAACCAGCACAACAAGATAAGGACAAAACAGTATTTGGCGGCTGTGTTACAGTTAATGAATGCAGGGAATGGCAGTCTTTATCAGGTCCAAATAAAGAAGGATTAGTGCTTCCTAATGGCGATATACTAAAAGGATATACAGTTGAATCTAAAGGATATACACAAGGCTGTTTCTATGACCCACTTAAAGGGTATGGTATTGAAACAATCGGAAATGACCCAGACAAAAGAAGAGAATGCTGTTGCGTGAAAGGAAGATTAGCTACTATACAAGAATATTATTATCATCCAAATGATGTCGATGAAAAACTAGAAGATGCGCTCAGGAAAATGCAAGCTGACGGAAAGCCAGTACCTGCACAGCGTCAAGCCAATATACACGAATCAAAATCAACTCCAGGGCAGCCACCTAAGTCTATAGATATTATCAATGAACAAAAAGAGACAACTAAAGACAGCTTCTCTGATATGAAATGGAGCTATAGATATTGGAGAATTGGCTACTTAACTAAAAAATACAATCCAAACAGGTATATTGAAGGAAGGGACAAGCCAGCCTGCTTTGGCCAGGACAGCTTTTTCTATAAGAGGTTTAGTAAAGAAGATAAAGTCTTGACTTTGGATCCATTCAAGCAAACTACCTCAACATTGCAGTGCGCTTACCTCAGATGTACAAAAACATTATGGCTGCAATGTCAAGCTGCTTAGTCGAGATAAGGCAGAATGGCAGGGCAGATGCAGGTGTTTGCAAGGAATTGTTCACACAGCATGTCTGCAGTGTTATATGGCAGGCTATTAGATTTTTCATTGATGGTTGCACACCAGAGGATGCTGGGGCAGATTTTGATGCCCAAGATGAGGGAATAACTGAAAAATTAAAGCTTGGCTTCAAAGGAATAGCAAAAGGAATTTCAGAATCGCAGCAGGAATTGTCGCAGGAATATGGAAATGCAAAGCTAAACAATCTTCTTGGAGTTGGAGAAGGTGGAGTGGCAAGAAAAATATGCCTTG
>CAYOWR010000108.1:0-3618 GCA_964407725.1 uncultured Methanosarcinales archaeon | reverse complement strand
TCTCGAGATACACCCAAAACAGTCCATTGTACTTAAATCCCTGAAGAGGTGATAAAATAACTGCGCTTGCGTAAATAAGTATAAGCGTTAATATTAGTGCGATAATTACCCCAAATGCTATTAAAAAAGTCTTCATTTCAGAATTAATTAAGTAGATTCCATACAATATCAAGACTATAATGATACCAATTATAGCGAGCGCCAAAAGCAGTAATATATAAATAATCAAAGAGAGTATTGCTATTACAATACCTATAACAATTTTCATACAAAGATAACTAAAAGACTCAAAAAAATTTGCCCTTATTAATTTCAATATTTTCTTCAATGACTCCAAGGCTTTAATATTGCGGCTATACATATCCATGAGAACAAAGTTATTTAATATAAAATCCAAAAGCCCAAAAAATATTAGAGAAAGCACTACTAAAACTGAAAAGAATATCAAATATGGAATATTGAACTGAGACCAACTTAGGTTATCCCAATTTTTAATCAATGTCGTCAACAAAGGCGCGCCGAAAACTAAAATTATGGCTAGGTTTAGAAGTCCAAAAGCTAAATTAAGCCAGAATAGAGACAACCCCTTATTTAAGAATTTCTTAAAATAAGCTTTTATTAGGATTTTTTTAGAAAATAAAGATTCAAGAAATATAAAACTAAATGTATATGCTATTATAGAAAATAGAAAAGCAAAAATAACAAGACCTGATGAAATTGCAAGGATTGTGTATATATGAGTTTTTATAAATTTTTTTATGTCTGTGACATCTCCAATTGCTCGTCCTAATCTGCCACCAGGAAAAGAGTTGCCATTTAAAAGCGAAACCAGCCCTATCTTAAGCCAAAATTTTTTATCGATGGGAAAGAAGATTTTCTTCGTTTCAGTAATCGAGTTACTCATAATGCTAGTTGCAATTGCCATTTTAATGCGCACATCCCCTTATCTCATCCAAACTTTTAACTTTATTTTTTTTCATCCAAACTTCCATTTCATCACAGACTTTCCTGAAAACATCAATTCCTCGGTAGAAAACACCTGTTCCTATGCCAATTCCTGTTGCTCCTGCCATTATCATTTCGATCGCATCTTTGCCGTAAGTAACTCCGCCTGTGCCAATAATTGGTATTTTTACAGTTTCATAAATCTCATAGACGCATTTGATTGCAATTGGCTTCAACGCAGGGCCTGAAATTCCTCCAATTTTATTTGCAAGAATTGGCTTTCTTGCGCCAATGTCAATTACCATGCCGCTTGCTGTATTTATTGCTGTGATTGCATCTGCTCCTGCCTTTTCAGCAGCGTGAGCTATTTCCTTGATATCATAAACATTTGGGCTTAATTTTATGCTGACTGGGATTTTTCCTGAATTTTTCTTCACTTCTGAAGTTATTCTTGCAGTTAGCCCTGCATCAGCATAATATGGCTTGCCATAATCCATGTGGGGGCATGAAATATCAACCTCAATCATTGCTGGCTTTAATGAAGCCATTTTTTTAGTTACTTCGCCAAACTGCCCTATTCTATAGCCATAAATGCTTCCAATAACTGGGACGCTTAAATTGTTCAATCTTCCGAAATCCTTAAGTGCAGAATCTATGCCTTGTCCCGGCAAACCGACTGCGTTCAGAAAAACATCATCATAGCCAAACATTGTTGGGTTTGTATTTCCAAGTCTTTCCTCATGGCACAAAGATTTCAAAGTTGCAGCGCCTGCGCCTGCTTTTCCAATTCTATCAACTGTTTCTTTTGTTACGCCAAGAATTCCAGAAGCAAGAATTGTGGGATTTTTCAGTTTTATCCCGCAGAGGTTTGTTTGGAGCATTTTAAATTTTATATTATCAAATCAAAATTTTTCAATCCGTCGCCTTTGGGGCGACAAAATTTAGTCTCGGCGAAAAATTTGTTGCCATTAATTTTTCGCCTCGAAATCATCGAAAATTTGATAAATTTTCGGAGTGATCGAAAATCTTTGATTTTCGACATATTCAATAATACATCAAAAACGGGTCACCTCTTCCACTATGCATCGGAAGGTCGTTCTCGTTATTTTTTGATTTAAGTTATTTTTATTTATTGAATTTTTTCGTCAATGCGTTTTTCGTTATTGCATTTCACTTAAACTATCTCAATATCATCTTTGCCCATGTTTCTTTCGCAGTAATGGCATTTAATCTTCAAAGGATCTTTCTTGACAACATAAAATTTTGTTGGAATCTGCTCGTTATTTGTTATGCATACCGGATTTGAGCATTTCACCACATTGTCTATTACATCCGGGGACTTTACTTTTATTTTCTCCTTCACGTTGTAATTTTTTATAATATTGACAGTCGCCTCTGGCGCCACAATTGCAATTTTATTGACCTCATCCTGTGTAAGGCTTTTTCCAGCAACCTTGACTATGGCCTTTTTCCCAATCCTTTTGCTTTGAAGGTTGGTTGCTATAGAAACAATGCCTTTCTGGTTATGTAAATCAAGGATTTCAACAACCTTGAATGTTGCATCTGTCGGTATATGGTCTATGACTGTCCCTTCCTCGATGGCGCTGATTTTCAGCTCTTTTTTGGCATCCTCCTTTGGAGCAAAGCTTATTTTTTTTGCCTTGATTTTTTCTCTTTTCATTCTGCCTTTGGATTTTTTTCTTTTTACCATTTTACTTGATTTTGCCAAGCACTAAAGCGAGCAATGCCTTTCTGACTGGAATGCCGTTGGCTGCCTGCTCAAAATATGCTGCATGCTCTGTTTTATCTATTGATTTGTCTATTTCGCCAACTCTTGGCAGTGGATGCATTATTTTCAGGTCTTTTTTCACATTCTGCAAAAAGGATTCGTCAATCCTGTAAACATACTTGAACTTTTCATATTCCAAGGGATCTGGAAATCTTTCCTTTTGTATTCTTGTCACATACAACACATCCAGCTCTTTGCTGAATCTTCCCAAGTCTGTTGTCTTGAAATACTTGATTTTTTTCTGGAAGAGCTCATCGAGATAGCTTTCAGGCATCTGCAGCTCATCAGGCGCAATGAAATAGAAAGTCGGAGCAAAATGGGACAATGCAATTGCCAATGAATGGACAGTTCTTCCATATTTTAGGTCGCCAACAAAGCCTATTTGCAAGCCGTCAAGCTTGCCTTTTATTTTTTGTATTGTGTAAAGATCCAGAATTGTTTGGGTTGGATGCTGGTTTGAGCCGTCGCCGCCATTAATGACTGGAACAGAAGCTGCTTCTGCAGCAAGCCTTGCTGAGCCCTCAAGAGGATGCCTTATAACAATTACATCCGCATATCTCTCTATCATCTTTATAGTGTCCCATAAAGACTCGCCCTTTTTTATCGAAGTAACTTCTGATGTTGAGAAGCCGATGACTTCTCCGCCAAGCTGCTCCATGGCTGAGATGAAGCTTAATCTTGTCCTAGTGGAAGGCTCAAAGAACAAAGCAGCAAGTATCCTGTTTCTCAAAAGATTTGACTTTGGTTTTTGCTCTACGAGTCTGACAATCTTGAGAATGTGCAAAAGCTCTTCCTTTGAGAAATCGTTTATTGAGATTATATCCCTATTTTTGAAGTCCATATTAAAAAGCAGAATGAGTGAGATTTGATATATAAAGATTATC
>CAYOWR010000107.1:0-3624 GCA_964407725.1 uncultured Methanosarcinales archaeon | reverse complement strand
CACCATCTTTTTTAAGTAAATTTATCTCTAGATATTTGTTCAAAAATGAGAATTCTTCTAATCCAGCAATAATTCCATTCTCTTTTGCAATTATTATTGCAGTTATATTTTTATTTTTTATCAATGAATTAGTTGTTATATCTCCTTTATTTATATCCTGCTTATTTAGAATTCTAATTAGAGTTTCAACAAATGTCCTGTATTCTTTGTATTTTGTGCTTAATTCTTTGCGTCTATCCCAGAACTCTAGAACGAGCTTCTGCCTAGCCAGCATTTTTTGTTACAGCCAACATCCTGTCAATGGCCTTTCTGGCACCTGTTATTATATGCTCTGGCAGCCTTATTTCATGGACATTCTGCACCAAAGACCTTACAACAAGGGGCAATGTTGTGGATTTCATATAAGGGCATATATTGCAGAATGAAAGAAAGTTCTTGCCAGGCACGTCCTGCCTCAGCTTTTCAGTCATGCCGCATTCTGTCACTACAATGAAATTTTTTGAGCCATCAGATTTTGCGAATTTTGCCATGCCTCCTGTGCCGCAAACATGGTCAGAAATTTTCAATAATTCATCTTTGCATTCAGGATGCGCTATGACTTTTGCATCAGGGTAGCGCTGCTTGAATTCCATCAATGTGTCTGCATCCAGCTTGTCATGGACAAAGCAATAGCCATTCCATAAAATAATCTCTTTGTCTGTGTGCTGCTGCACATATTTTCCAAGATTCTTGTCTGGAAGGAAAATAACCTGCTTTTGAGGCAATGAATTAACCACTTCGACTGCGTTTGCAGATGTGCAGCATATGTCTGAAGCTGCCTTGACATCAGCAGTTGTGTTTACATAGCTTACAACTGCTGCATCTGGATATTGTTTTTTGACTTCATTTAATTTACCGACTGTAGCCATGTCCGCAAGGGAGCATCCTGCATCAAGGGTTGGAAGCAACACAGTCTTTTTCGGATTCAAGACTTTTGCAGTTTCTGCCATGAACTTTACTCCGCAGAATAAGATGACATCGGCATCTGTTTCTGCAGCCTTGACTGACAAGCCAAGAGAGTCTCCCATATAATCTGCTATCTTAAACATTTCCGGACGTTGGTAGTTGTGCACCAAAGCAACAGCATTTCTTTGTTTTTTCAGCTCCAAGACAAGCTCAATAAGCTTCTCTGTATCATCCATTATATTTTTTGATACCAATTCCTGCTTCATGAACCAATTGAATATTATTTAATTTAAATAGTTAAGCGAATAGGCAATTCATAAATAAAAAAGATATAATAGCGGCAATATTTGCCTACAAATGGAAAAATATATTAATGAATATTGATTTCTCTGTCGTATGTATCTTGTAACGTCAAAGATTGACAAAGAATCGCTGGAACTTGCAAAAATTGCAGAAAATTACCTTAGGGAAAATCATATAAAATACGTGCTTGGCAAGGAAAAAGATTTGAATGAAAAATTTGAAGCTGTTATAGCAATAGGAGACAATAAATTTATCCTTGAAACTTTTCGGAGGCTTGGGAAACTGCAAATGCCGGTTTTTGCTGTCGCATCCACACAAAGCTTTCTGGCGCAGGCCAATTCTTTGAATTTTAAGCACTATTTGAATTTAATAAAGAAAGGCAAATATGAAATTTTTAAAAGGTCTAGATTAGTGGCGAAGTTTGAAAAGACAACAACGCCAATCGGTCTTAATGACATTGGCTTGTTCTGTTCAAAAAGTGCTTCTCTGCTAAAGTATTCGCTAGTATTAAATGATGAAACATTCTGGAAGGACTCAAGCGACGGCATAATTATTGCGACGCCGACAGGAAGCACCGGCTATTCATTGTCTGCAGGCGGCCCGATTGTTTTGGACGAGCCCCATATATCCACCATAGCTTCTATTTCCTCGCTGGAAAAGCATTCGCCTTTGGTTGTGGCAGACATCACAAAAATAAAAATAGCAGATATCGAAGGAAATAAACCCATGGTTATTGTTGATGGCGAAATCAGAATCCCGCTTCATACAGACGAAATCGTGATTGAAAAATCCCCTTACGATGCAAATTTCATAATATTTTCAAAGGAATATGCCATTGAGAGCAAGCTGAAGAAAAGAACATTGAGGTTAAATGTTGGCAAGCTGAAGAACTTGCCGGCAAGCGCAAAATTAATTTACAAAATCCTTGTGCACGAAGGCAGCATGACTCAGAAAGACCTGATAAACGCGTCCTTGCTTCCAGAAAGAACTGTAAGGTATGCTTTGAATTTGCTCTTGAGCAAAGGCATCATAAGCCACCAGCCCCATTTTATTGATGCAAGGCAGACAGTTTATGGGGTTTGAAAACAATAATCTTAAAAATTCATCAATTATCACTTTACTTATGTTCGACGAAGTAATTGAAAAAATATTAAACGTGGTAAATGAAAAATATACTTTAACAGAAACTTATCCAAAATTCTCAGAAGAAGGATACCAGCCGCATAAGATTGACATTAAGAATTTTCAAGATATCAGGAAATCAATTTCCAACAAAAAAATTGCCTTTGTTGATGGAGGAAATGCGGAAATCATAGGTTCTGCTAATTTTTCCCTAAATTTGATAAGGGTTTGTTATGTGATTTACCAGAATAATAAAAAGATTACTTCCAAAAAATTTGAAATTCTGGCTTTTATTAAAGCACTAAAAGAGAATAATGAAATATATTTCAAGGCAACATTTTTTAATGTGAACGATAATCTAAAATTTGATGAACTTTCATTCAATTCACTGGACCATACTTTAATGTTTGGCATTAATAGGGCAGAAATAAGCAATGTTGCCAATGCTTTGAGAAGGTTTGTTGAACTGAAATTTGCAAAATACGTTGCTGATAATAAAATTTCTGATTTTATTATTCTCGACGGTAATTTGCAATGCACCCTGACAAATGAAAATAATTATTTGAATGATTTGTATGGCTCTTGCAGTAAGAATAATGTAATATTGGCTGCTTTGAGCAAGACTACATCATTATTTACAGAAAATGGAAATTTATTAAGCGCTGCACTTTCAAGCATAAGCAATAATGATTTATGGTTTTACTATCCAATTGTTAATATTAAGAATCAATATCACAGAGCAGAGATGTTTTTCGTCAAATTCCATGAAAAGTCAAAATATGTTTTTAGGTTTGAGATTTTCAATAAGCAGAAAGAAAAAGCGCAAGAAGTGATAAACGAATTGGCTTCAAATTGCTCTGACCCTGTTTTTATCGGCTATCCTTATGGCTTGGTTGAGGCAGACAGAATTGCAAGAGTTTCCAACCAGGAGAAAGAATCGATGAGGACCATGCTATTGGTCAAATTAAGAAATAAAAATATTGAGAAGTATTTGAGCGCTGTCAATGCGCATGAGATACTGGATAAGATAAGTTTTTGAAACAATAAACTATATAAACTAATAATCAAAGTAAAAACTTATGTACGATGTAATCACCGTTGGCAGCGCTACAGTCGATGTTTTTGCAAAAACTCATTTCTCCGAGCTGATAAAAATAATTGATCCAAAAGGAGAGACTGACTTGTTGGCATTTCCTTCCGGCTCAAAGATATTGATTGACGAGCTTGAGTTCTCAACAGGCGGCGGAGGGACAA
>CAYOWR010000106.1:0-3649 GCA_964407725.1 uncultured Methanosarcinales archaeon | reverse complement strand
AAAAAGCCAGAATAAAAATAACACTAAAGACAAAAATGCCACAAACAAAACTAAATTTCTATCATTTCCAAATCCAAACGGAATAAAACCTATAAAGCCTCCTACAGCTACTTTTGTTTTTGAATTTGATTCTTTTGCACCCATAAATAACCCCAAAAACACTATTATAAATCCTATTATAATGATGATTGTTCCTAATGCTATGAGCCGATCCATTCTTAGCGGCATGAGTAGCATATAGTTAAAAGAATACTTAAAACTTTCCTATTTTTTAATATATATTCCCCAGTATATACTAAAAACGAAAGTTATATAAATATGGAATATACAAAAAAGTATACTAGTATATCGTTTCACAAAAAAGATATACTGGTGTCCAAAAAAGAGGCAATATTGTAAGTTCACTCTTACATTGCTTGGAAGGCGGAGAACAATCTCTAACTTTGAAGAAGCCTCTTTTTTGAGTTTTTGAGCTTTCAGAGGTTGGAAATGGAGCAAGAGCTTGAAATTTTTAGGGATAATGTTGATTCGTGGATAAAACAGATTAGAAGAGAGTTCTCTGAATTTTCTGAACTTCCCAATGTTGTGAACGAGAATGCAGACAACATACAGCACAATTATGAGTTAATCTACGAGCTTAAGGACCAGATTGAGGAATTAAAGCAGGAAATAAATGCCTTAAAGCTCATACAAATCATAAGCCTGAAGCAGAAAGTTAACCAAAAGGCAGAAGAACAGACGCAATCTTAATCCAGCTCGTGAATTAATTTTTCTAATGCCATATCGATCGCCACAAACAGGTTTCTGTCATTCGAATGCGCTGCATAAATTTTGCCGTTGTCGTTTAGCTTTACTCTTATATCATATTTCTCGCTTTTCTCGCGCTCGTGCACGGTTTTTAGCGTGATATGCAGGTTTTCAATTTTTTTAGTCAGTTCCGCAATTCTTTTCATATGCTTGTCGATATTATTTCTAACTATTTCCATAGAAGAACTGTCGATATTTCTAAATCCGGCCAGCGCCAAGTTGAATCCTGCCATGAAGATAATTTACCGTAGTCCTATCTATAAAAAGATTGTGTTTGTAAATTTACAATATTTATATGAAGTATATGCATATGCATAATCCAATCACAATATATTAAATTCTCAATAATTAAGTGAAATACATGAAGAAAAAACACAGACATAAGAAAATGCATAAGCAAGATAAGGAAATCATAGTCAAAACAAGTGATTACTGGCAGCTAGTACAATGAGAAGAAAGACTATCATAAGGATTAGGAATAGATATCATTTCATCAGATAGAAATATAAATAGACTTTGCTAACAATGCCATATGGCTTTGACAACTTCATTTTCCGGCATCCGGGGAGTTTACGGCAGGGATTTGACTGATGATTCTGCAATTAGATACGGACATGCGTATCTCTCTTTTTTAAAAGAAAAAATAAAAAAGAATAATCCTACGATTGTTATAGGAATGGACCCAAGACAGTCAGGAGCAAAACTTCGCGACTCTTTGATTGGAGTCTTGGATTGCTCCTTTATTGATGTTGGAATTCTGCCTACACCTGCCATCGAATTAGCAGTAAGGTATTTTGAAGCAGATGGCGGCATAATAATTACAGCTTCGCATAACGAGCCATACTGGAACGGCTTTAAATTTCTGAACAAAGATGGCTCTGTTTTAAGTGAAAATGACATGGCCATTGTTATTAATAATTCAAAACATTTGAAGGATTTCCATAAGATACAAGACCGCAATATATTTGAGAAAAACTCGGAAGCAATTGAAAAATACACGGATTTTATTTTCGAGATTATTGGAAAGCAAAATATTGATGCAGTAAGAAAATCAAAACAAAAAATTGTGATTGACCCAAATGGAGGGGCAGGTGTCATAGCCAAGAAAATTCTTGAACAAATTGAAGTCCAGGTTGTTGGCATAAATATGCAGCCTGGCGAGTTTAACAGGCCAGTAGAGCCGACCGAGGACTCATTAATTTACCTTAAAAATGTGATTGATGGCAACCATGCGGATTTTGCAGCTGGGTTTGACTGTGATGCGGACAGAGTGGAAATTTTAATGCAGAATGGCCGGCTGTTGTCAGGGAATGCAATATTGGCATTAGCTGTTGGTGAAGTTCTGTCAAGTGAAAAAAATCCCAGAAAGCAAGTTGTTGTCGTAAATGATGCAACTTCAGATATTGTCAGGGATGTTGCAGAGAAATTTGGAGCTAAAATAAAAGAAGTTGAAGTTGGAGAGACAAACGTTGTTGAGGAGATGAAGAAGCAAAAATCAATTGTTGGCGGAGAAGGCTCAAGCGGAGGCGTTATAATCTGGCCATCAAGATGCAGAGATGGTATAATGACTTTGTTATTGATTCTGTCTATAATTGCGAAAAAAGAGAGGAAATTGCAAGATATAGTTGAAGAGCTTCCAAAATATTATACATTGAGGAAGAAAATTGAGTTTGATACTGATAAACATAACAGCATTAAGAAAAGCATAAAAGATTATTATTCAAAAAAAGGATTTGAAATAAAAGAGACTGGCGGAATAAAAGGCGGCTTGAAGGCAGTAAAAAATAAATCATCTTTTGCCTGGTTCCGGGCTTCGAAGACCGAGCCAAATATTTTCAGGATAATAAGTGATTCGAATAAGGAAGTTGAAGCTCGGCAACTTTTGGAAGAAGCGACAAAGGTTTTTGAAAATGCAAGAAAATAAACAAGATTTTGTTAAAAGAATAGAATTGGATTTATTATCTGCTCTGTTAAAATATGTGACTCCGTTTTTAGATAAAAAAATTTCAATAAAAACATCAAAAAAAGAGCCAAAATCTGCTCTTGAGAATATTGTTGAAAGTGCAAAGCCAAAAATTGATTTTCAGGATGTAAAGGAATTGGAAGGATTATTATTAAGAAACTTGGATGAGAGTGTGAAAGCAAGAAAGAATGTTCGGTTCAGCTCAAGCAGCGTATTCTATTCATTAAGTTTGAGAAGGCAAAAAAGTAAAGATGAAAAAGCCAACAGCTACTCAATAACAATAAAATATGAAGAAAATCAAACTGAAGATAGATTAAAAATATATATAAAAAAGGGCGATAAAGAAGTATATTCTTCTGAATTGGCAAACATAAAAGAAAAACCAGACAATATTGCCCCTTATACATTTGTGGTCGCTTACCAAGACAATTATGCAGAAGAAAGGATGTCAATCACTTACAGGCAGCAGCTGAAAAACTATGTGAAAAAGCATATTGAAGACAAGGAAGACATGTCAAATAGGGTTCCATTGAAATGGCTTAACATATTGCCAGAAAGCATGATGGGAGGCATTCTTGGCTTCACATATTTGGGAGAAAACTTCATGGGAAGAAGAGCGGATTTGACAGGAAAAACTGCAAGAATGGTTGATATACATGAAAGTATTCATACTCGAGTTCTGACAAGCTGGATAATGGAGAAAGCAAGAGGGAAATATATAAAATAAAAACCTTTAAATCCACTTAAATTTTCTAATATTTTATGCCAAAAATCCATTTCACAACCCAAGGCTGCAGCAGCAATTTAAGAGAGACTGAGATAATGATGGGGCTTTTGAAGAATTCAGGATATGGAGTATCTCATGACAAAATCAATGCA
>CAYOWR010000105.1:0-3654 GCA_964407725.1 uncultured Methanosarcinales archaeon | reverse complement strand
GCAGAATTCGGCTGCTTTGCCTCCAGCTGCACCTTTTCAAGAACAATGCCTTTTGCTTGCGAAGCCCCTTCTAAAGGATCGGAGCGTTCCTTAAGCCTCAAAGTTCTCTTTATGTAAGGCTTGTAGTGCCATCTACTTTTTTTTCTTCTGATTTTCAGCCTCTTTCCTGCAAATAACCCTTTTGACTTGTTTCCCATATTATTTTAGTAGTTGCCAATAATTTTTAAAGGTTGCTGTTACAGAATTTTTATTTCCTGAATGTCAAAATATCTTTTGACAATATTTGTTAGATGATTCAAATTCTTCCTGTCTCTTCCTATAAGCATTGCTCTTGTATTTGTATCCTTACTATGTAAATTTATGACTGCATTTTCCTGACTCACTTCTACAGCATTTATTGGATATATTAAATTTCTGACAAACTGCACTGCATCGCTGTTAAAACCAACAACCTTTATTTTCTTCTTCAACCGATTTTCGACCCTCTTTATATTAGCGCCGTTCTTGCCAATTGCCTTGCCAACATCATTTTCGTCCACTATGAACAAGATTTTGTCATTGGCCATGCAGTCTTTCACCTTGGCACCGGTCATAGACTCAAAAAAAGTCATTAATTTCATAATATCAGAATCATATTTGATCTTACTCACTTACTTGCACCTTTAATCAACGCCAGCACAGATATAGAAAAAGGCTTCTTGCATATAACTCCAAGCTCGTCATTAGGGTAATCCAGCTTAAGAATCTCGGCTCCGGCAAGTCCTGCATAATAATTTATGTCTTTTTCTATTTTTGCAGGGCAATTTGAACTTAGCATTATTTTTTCCACATGTCCAAGTCTCAAGCCTTTCACAGACTTTTTAGTCCCTATAACCAGGTTGCCTAATTTTAGCATCTTCTTGATTTCTGTCAAATTTATTTTTTTGGCCATTTTATCCTGATTGTATTATTCTCTTGACATTTATAATTCCATTTTCCGATTTTGACACATCAATGCCATCTTCACCATACTCAAACTGGATAATTTTCTTGGAAGCATCTCTAACTGTATTATCATACTCTACTTTCAAGTCCTGCATCGCGTTAGCTAGTCTTCTGTAAAGATAGCCGCTTTTTGGAGTTCTGAGGGCCGTATCCATCAAGGAGTCTCGTCCTGTCATAGAGCCGAAAAAGAATTCTGCTGGGCCTAATCCCATCTTAAAGCCATTGGCAATAAATCCATGCGCTTCAGAGCTTAAATCACTCTTCTTGAAATGTGAAAGCGTTCTGGTTTCAAACCCTTTTTCTATTCTCTTTCCCCTCATTGCCTGCTGGCCTACGCAAGCCGCCATTTGCGCCAAATTCAGCAGGTTTCCTCTTGCTCCCGACTCTGCCATTATCATAGTATTTGTTCTCTTGTCCGCAAAATTTGCCACAATTTTTCCAGTTTCGTTTCTTGCTTTGTTCAGGCCTTCAAGTATTCTAAGTTCAAGAGTTTCCTGCATAGTCTTGCCAGGAAATGCCTCAAGTTTCCCTTCCCTGAATTGCATGATCAATTCGTCAACGCGCTTCCTTGCTGCATCAAGCTCTTCCTTTATTTTAATTCTTGCCGATTCCGGCAAATCTGTATCCGACAAGGCAGAAGTAAAGCCTTGCCTAAGCAGATATTCAATTCCAAGCCTGAAAATTTTTCCAAGCAAGTCAATATTAAAATCTTTTCCATATTTCTGATGAAGGCTTCTCAGCATCAGGCCGGATTCTTCGCCTAGAGAATTCCTGTCCATAACTCCGGAAACAAGCCTGCCGTCTTCAATTACCACATGTGTTTCCTTGTCGCATTTATCTTTGGATCTATCGCATAGTCTGGAATGGCCTTCGTAATTAAAGTCATCCGGAATCAAAGCGCTAAAAACTTCTTTGCCTGTTATTGTTGCCTTTCTTGGCAGCTTCGAGAAGTCTGTGATTCCAACTGCCGATAACAAGTCTATAGCATCCTCTCTTTTTATTGAATTATTTTTCGTAAGCATATAATTTCCAGAAATTGAATCCTGGGTGCAGCCGATTATGCTCAGTCCATATCTCAGTGAAATAAGCTGGGTTTGCACTTCCATCAAAATTTCCGCTTCCGCCCTTGCTTCCTCGGTTTGCGGTATATGTAAATTCATTTCATCTCCGTCGAAGTCAGCGTTATATGGCGTGCATACGGCTGGATTAAGCCTTAAAGTTTTTCCAGGGAGCACTTTTACCCTGTGGCACATCATGCTCATTCTGTGCAAACTTGGTTGCCTGTTGAATATTGCAATATCACCATCCATTAAATGCCTTTCAACAATGTAGCCTGGCTGCAATTCTTCAAGAGAAGCTTCCTTTGTTTCTTCAGTGATTTTCTTCTTTTTGCCATCAGGCCTTATTATATAATTTGCTCCTGGATACTTATCTGGACCATACTCAACAAATTTCTTCAAATATTGTATATTCCACTCATTGACTCTTTCCGGAACTGTAAGTTTTGTTGCAATTACAAAAGGCACTCCGACTTCAAAAAGCTCAAGCATCGGGTCTGGGCTGATTACTGTTCTTGCAGAGAAATTTGTTCTTTTGCCAGCAAGATTATGCCTTATCCTTCCTTCCTTGCTTTTTATCCTCTCTGTCAGGGTCTTTAGCGGCTGTCCTGACCTGTGCCTTGCAGGCGGCAATTGCGCAATATTATTGTCAAAAAATGTTGTAACGTGGTACTGAAGCAAATCCCAGAGATCCTCAACAATTATTTCCGGTGCACCGGCATTAATATTTTCAAATAATCTTTGGTTGATTCTAACAATATCTCCCATTTTGTGTGTTAAGTCATCTTCGCTTCTCTCGCCGCTTTCAAGCGTAATGCTTGGCCTCATAGTAACAGGAGGGATAGGCAACACGGTTAGCACCATCCACTCTGGCCTCACATGAGGAACCTTTAAGCCAAAAATTTCACAGTCAGAATCTGGTATTTTTTCAAGCCTTGCCCTTACCTCAACAGGGCTCAGCCTTTTGTCCTCTTCTATAAATGTGGTGGGCTTTTCCAAGCTTATCTTTTTCTGCTTCGATTTGCAGTGAGGATGAGGACACTTGCTTGTAGTTTTCAAACTTGAAATAACTTCCTTGACTTTTTGCCTTCGATCCTCTATACCGCTCTCTTTCTCAACCTGGTCAAGAAGCTCTTTGATTTTGGCTATTTTGTTATCCGGTATCAATATTCTGCCGCATTCCCGGCAGGTGCACTTCAATATAGTCATTATTATATTCACAAACTTTACATGTATTATCGGCCTTGCCAGTTCTATATAGCCAAAATGACCGATGCATTCTTTTAATTTAGAGCCGCAAGTCTTGCACCTAAGCCCGGGGTCTATAACTCCCAGTCTTATGTCCATTAAGCCGCCATCAACAGGATAGCCTTCCTTATCATAAAGCTCTGGCGTCACAATTTTTGCAGAAGCCATTTTCTTTATCATCTTTGGGCTCAACACAGAAAAAGTTATGCTTCTGACCTGCTTGTATATATACTGCTCTTCTTGCTCTATCCTTTCAATCTTTTCATCCTTTCCCTCTATTGCCCGCTTCACAACTTCAAGTTCCTGTCCGGTCTTCTCTTCTGCCGCTTTGTCTTCTTCTGCCATTTTATTTTTCTTTAGCTGC
>CAYOWR010000104.1:0-3658 GCA_964407725.1 uncultured Methanosarcinales archaeon | reverse complement strand
TTCCGAAAGATTTAAATATAACCTAGAAATAAACAAAATAATATGAAGGCAAACAGCACATGGATGGATTATAGAATTCTGGTCTATATTAGGCCTATCCACATTTTTAAGTGTTAGTTGCCGATTTTAACATTATAAATTTTTTCTAAAAATAACGGAGGTGTTAAGATTGGAACAAAAGTCTAAACAAAAATCTGCGGACATTGAAAGTTTCGTCGAAAGATTAGTAGCAGTGGACTTCAACAACCGCAATGAAGAAAGCAAGTTTAAATGAAAATGCATAAGCTGAATAAAAACATAACAAATAGTGAACATTTAAATAGTAAACGGAATAACATTATGTTTATGATTAGGGAAGATTATTATAGATGCGACTGTTGTTGCTAGAATTCTTAATTTAGATATTAATTCATTTTATAAGTCATTTTTTAACATTATTAAAAATATATAAATTCAACCTGTCGCTTCGCGACAATATTTACACTCGGCGAATTTTGACTGCCACTAAAATTCGCCTCGGAATATTACAATATGATAAAAATAATGTAATGTATGGCGAGGAAAAATAGTGAGATGGTGAGCGAGGCGAACCTCGCATGTCACTGGCAGAAAGAATTTTTCCGAGCACTGTATATTGTGAGCGCGACAGCGCGAACAAATTGAAAAGATTAATATCATAGCAAAAATTAATACTTTAAGCGAGGGCAAAATTAGGCGAGCTGAACAAGCTTACCGCTTTGCGAGGATTTTAATAAACCTCAAAGCCAAGCGGCTAAGGCGAGCGGCTGCAATGCAGCCATACGAGCTGAATGCTTTTAGCGATGACTTGATGTTGCGCAAAGCCCGCTTATTCGCCGGTTCGAGTTGTGGAACGCGAGCGTGTTCCGCACGCATTTCCGGCTCCTCGCTTTTTTTAAAATTTGATTTATAGCTTAAAAGAAATATGGAGGTAAAATAAGATGAAAAGAAGAAATAAATTGATTGGAATAAAATATAAAGAAGGTAATTCTAAAATTAATTCTATAAATTCCTGTTGTTGCTGTTTCTTGTGTTGTTAATAGCTGAAATATTAATCTAATTACTAAAATTAAAAAATTAGAATGGAGGTAAGAATATGTGCTTGGAACCGAATAGGATAAAAACAATGAGAAGAACTATAGATTTAGACATAAAATTGACACACCATGAAGGTAATGTTTTTAATTCGTCTGGATTAATGGCCTCGATGTCTGATGTCGAAGAACAGGCTATGCAGCTTCGTATAAGCACTGATACATACTGGACGATAGCAAGACGTGCTCCTGCACGGGATGGAACGCATCATATCAGTCACTTTGGAGCGAGTTATACAGTTGAGGTGCGTCCTTATGGAAGTGGGGGCTATAGAAGGGTCGTGAAAATAAGCAGGCAAAGGCTATAATAAAAACAAAAGAAATTAAAAGATGCTCTAATTAGTAGAGAATGGATACATGATGGTGCTTAAACTATTCAACACACTAACCAAAAAGAAAGAAACATTCAAACCAAGTAAAGGCAAGAATGTCAAATTGTTTGTGTGCGGCATTACTCCATATGATTTTGCGCATATCGGGCATGCAAAGACTTATGTGCAGTTTGATGTTATTGTGAAATATCTTAGATACAGGGGTTATGATGTTTTCTATCTGCAGAATGTAACAGATATAGACGACAAAATCATAGAAAGGGCTAAAGAGAGGAATGAAAAGCCAATTGAGCTGGCAAGAAATTTCGAGGAAGAGTATCTTAAGGATATGGGCTCTTTGGGAGCAAACTCTGTAACCAAGTTTGCCAGAGCAACAGAGCATATTGCAGAAATACAAAAGCAAGTTAAAGCTTTGATGGACAAAGGTTTTGCATATGCAATAGAAAATGATGGCATTTATTTTGACCTTGGCAGATTTCCGGAATATGGAAAGCTATCTGGAAGAACATCAGAGGCAGCAGAGGATGCGTTAACCAGAATTGACGACAGCATTAAAAAAATCAACAAAGGTGATTTCTGCCTGTGGAAAAAATCAAAGCCGGATGAGCCGTCTTGGCAAGATCCATGGTTTAATGGCGGCAGGCCGGGCTGGCATATTGAAGATACTGCAATCAGCGAGAAGTTTTTTGGCCCTCAATATGATGCCCATGGCGGCGCTCGCGACTTAATTTTTCCCCATCACGAAGCTGAAATTGCGCAGATGGAAGCTGCTTCTGGAAAAAAGCCTTTTGTAAAATACTGGCTGCATACTGGATTTTTAAATGTCAAAGGACAGAAAATGGCAAAATCATTAGGGAATTTTGTGACGATAAGGGATGCCTTGAAAAAATATGACGCAAAAGTGCTGCGATTTTTCTATATTTCAGCTCATTACAGAAGCCCAGTTGACTATTCTGAAGAACTATTGGAGCAGGCAAAAAATAGTTTGGAAAGGCTTAATGATTTTGTTAGGAATATAAAAGACAGCAAGGAAAAAGATAATCCTAAGTTAATAGAAAAAACAAGAAAAGAATTTCTTAAGTGTATGGACGATGATTTTGACACGCCAAAGGCATTGGCAGTTATTTTTGATTTTGTCAAAGAAGTATATAAAAAAGGAGGAGGAAAAAAAACCTATGAATTAATGCTGGAATTTGATAAGATTTTCAATGTTTTAAACTTGGAAGAAAACAAATTAGATGAAGATTTGCAGAAATTAATTGATGAAAGAGAGAAAGCAAGAAATGAAAAGGATTTTGTGAGAGCTGATAAAATCAGGACAGAGCTAAAAGAGAAGGGAATTATTTTGGAAGATACGAAAGAAGGAGTTAGGTGGAAAAAAGTTTAATATTAGGAAATGTTAAAAAATAAGCCTATTTTATACTGATAAATCAAATAAAAATATTTAAAAATTAATGTAAAGTCATTCCGTCTAAAGTTCTTTTTGGAGAAGTCAACATATAGTAAGGCTCATTTCCCCTGAGTACTACTTCCCTCATAGCATATTTCTCTCCAAATCGGTGTACGACCTCAGCAAGATTGGGCACGTCTGGTTCAATACCATAAGTTATCATATATTGATGTCCCACTCTGCTTACAGTTCTTGCTGTGCTAACGCCATAAATTTCAATAAGGTCATTAATTGTTGAGCCCGAAAGGCCAAGTTGTTGAAGTGATAAGTTCAATCCAAGTCTTCTCGAATGAAAGGCTACCCTTTCTGGTGAATCTTCAATAGCCAATTTTGCCAATCTAGAATCTCTTGTTTGAAACCTTTTAGCACTTAATGACATAGTATCCCTCCGCGAAATTCTTAATTATTCCCTTTAATTACTTCTATTTAAACTTTCCGATTTTTTAATCGTAAATAATGATTAACTACTTTAAGAAAGTAACAATCTATATATAAATCTTTGCCTAGAACTCAACTTCAATCTCCAGCTCCTGAACTGTTGCTCTGCCTCTTGTCGGCTCGAAAATTATTTCTTCGGCGCTTGTTGCTGCCTTGATTTCCAATTCAACAGCATCAAAATCCTTCTCCTCGACTTTTGACCTGATGATTAATTTTTTTATCGGATATTTCAATGACTTTTTATTTTCTGTTTTTTTCTTTCTAACAAACTCAACAACTGCCACAACAAAATCTCCAATATGCTCTGCATGCTCATCAATCATATT
>CAYOWR010000103.1:0-3684 GCA_964407725.1 uncultured Methanosarcinales archaeon | reverse complement strand
GTATCGATGATGTTATGGAATTTCCTGAGACTAAAGTTATAGAACCAGGAATTTTTGTAAAAGTCACAAAAAATGGAAGAACTGGCTATGCACTTAAAGTGCAGGAAATAGAATGCCGAGATAATCATGTCTCTGCCATAGGCTGCAGTGAAACATTTCACGAAAGAGATGTTAGGTACGCAGATCCTGCAATGGATGCCATCCATAGTTATGATGCCCATGTTAGCTTAAATCACCCTTTGATAGTTAATGATCCAATTTTCAATCTTCCGCTTATAGTTGGGCCACAAGACTACGAAAGAGTTCGGAAATTATGGAGAAAGGCAGACATAGTGGAAATTTGGAATGGAAGCGCTGCACAAATCTTGACGCCGCAGATGGAGAGTATGGTTAGGGCGATCTGGGAAATCTTTGGGAGGGACATAATTAAGACGCTTCCCGAGCTTCAAGCAAGGAGCGTCAAAGATCTGTTAGAAAGCGGATTTGATTTAAGAATTGCTAATGAGAGGCTAAAGCAAGTAATGATGGGTGTTCCACTTGCAGATCGCAAAAAAGTAGTTGGAAGTGCTGATACTCATTACTTGCTCGGTCAAGTGCAGGTTACTGGATTTTACACACCACTTCCTCGTGAAGGAATGACAAGAGATGCGTTATTTGACAATATCGCTAATGGCAGGGTTGAGGTACACAAGACATATTTAAGCCGAATAAGCCTCGCTGTTGGCAGAATTATAGGTTTTTATTATCGAAGAGCATAATGATACAAAAATATGTCTCAATAATAAAATTAAAGCTTACAATCCAAAAGCAGTCTCAAATTCCTTAATCTCCCTTAATTTCTTGACTAATTCGCATCCCTTGTCTGTAATCTCAATCACTACAGAATTCTCTTTCCTGACTTTTCTGATAAGCTCTTTCTGCATCAATTCGTCAAGATACTGCTTCATTTGGGTATGAGCCAAATTTGATTTATACATCAGATGGGTTGGCTTTATTTTGCCGCCTTTATCAAGTATAGAATTAAGCATATCACCTATGATGTCCAGCCTTGTCCTCTTTCCTACCATGCCTTAGCACCATAATAAAAGTTATAAGCAAACACAAGTAACCTACCAATTGTATAATCTCTGCTGTTACATAAAAGTTATTATTGAAATCAACCAAATTGAAAAATACCTGGCTTAGGGTGATAATCCCAAAGCTATAGGTAACTAATTTAGTAGCATAATGCTTCTGGTTTAAATACTTTCTTGCGTGTATGTATGTTATAAGGGCTAGAAGTATGAATAAAGTGAGATGAAAAGGCCTATAGCTAGGATATGCGTAAAAGGTCATCATGAATAAGAGATAAGCGCCGAACCAAAAATCCAGCCTTGATTGCTTCTGATATATCGAGTACAATATATAAAATCCAAATAAGGTTAAAAACCAATACAGTAAAAATGAAGAGAGAAACAAATTCCCCGAGGCTTTCAGCGCATGATAAGTTATAGTGACTGGTCCCGAAGGCATTGCTTCTATAACCTTATAATAGATGTTGATGTTCATCACTATCTTGAATAAGAATGAAAGGGCGAGCATTGTGAACGACAAAGTCAGGTATATATAGTTCTTATTCTTCTTAATTTGATAATACTTTATGCTGAAGAAGGCAATAAGCAGCAATACAACAATACTTACAACATCTATTAATATATCCTTGCCAAAAAACCACTGAGGCGCATAGATATACTTAACCATATGCGAAGTCATTTAAAAATCATTTAAAAAGCTTGTGAAAGATAGTTCTATAATCAGTTTCCTTAATGATTTTTCACAGGTTATTTATAAAGGGTACTCTATGCTATTCTTATCTCATTAAACACCTCATCTAACCTCCGAGTGTGGCACCTCCAGAATTGGAGGTGTTTTTTTATTTTCACAAAATCCTTATGCGAATAAGGATGTGATACTTTGAAAACAAAGCCCAAAACCCCTCTTTTGGCTTAAAAGCTTAGCCCCCAATAATTGTTGGGGGCAATTATTTTTACTGATTCTAAAAATGCAATACCTTCTTACCTTGTTATTACTTTATAAAAGTAAAGAGAGAAAGGTTTAAAAATAAAGTGCATCCTTAAAGTCAACATGGGGGAAATTCACCAATTGACATTAGAAGAAATTCTGCAGAGAACAAAAGATGATCTATGGGATGTTCAACAGGCAGTACCGATGTATTTTACCTACAAATATTTATTGACTACAAACGAGGCGCAAGCAATTATAGATCAAATGAGGGCTCTTTTGCATAAACCTTCAGAATCATATTTTGTTATAAAAAGTATCCCATCTTCAGAAGAGTCCCCTACTAGATTTATTTTTGAACCTCTTTTAACTGATGAACAAAAAGCTCTTCAAGAATTTGCTGCTGAGGCTATTCAAGATGGTGCAACTAAACTAGGCGACTTCGGAATTTTAGAAAGGTTAAAAAAAAGAATGGAACGCGATGCATCGACGCTGCAAGAATATGCAAGGACATACATAGTTGAGCCAACTTCGGATGAATCAATCAGGTCCAGAGAAAAACTAGAAAAACCTCCAGGTGAAAAAAAAGTATTGATAATAAAAATAACAGACGCCTCAGAAACCCGTGAAAGATTATTGCTTACAATGAACGCATTCTACGCGGCCTATACAAAAGTGAAGGGCATATCACAACAGGAATATAAACAACGTGTCTGATAATTATCAGCGATACCTTTAAATATTTCTTTACCATTATTTGAGTTATGAATCAAAAACTTCAATGCCCATTGTGCGAAAGCGAAGTTGATGCAGATAATGACTACTGCCCGGAATGCGGAGAAACAATTAAAAAAGAATAGAAAATAAATGCTAGTTCTAGATTTTAATTGATTGTAACTGACACAATGATATTAAAATTCAATAAAAATAATCAATAATAAAAAATTCAATAACGAAAAACTCAATACGTTTTAAAAAATAATAAAAAAACTTAAACGACCTCTTTCAGCATAGTGGAGGAGGTGACCCGTTTGATTATTTCATTGTATAAATAGGCGAGGCAAAATTAGTGGTAAAACAATTTTGCCGAGCACTAAATAACGGCGAAGCCAGATTTAAATTTTTAAAGTTTAACTAAAAACAAAATAACTAGATTGCAATTTAAATTAAAAATGCCTGAAGATAATGTAAAAAAGAGCCTGAAATATTCTGTCTATGATGGAGCTGCTTTTGCAGTAATGGATGGAATGACTGCCTCATTTCTTACTCCATTTGCTGTTGCATTAAACGCATCAGTCAACTTGATTGCTGCATTAAGCTATGTCCCTCAATTGGTTGGGGCTTTCACCCAGCTTTTTGCAGCAAAGATTGTCGAAATTATAAGGGACAGAAGAAAAATTTTGGTTGTAAGCTCACTGATGCATGCAGTTTTGTGGCTGCCTTTGTTGCTGATTCCGTATCTTTCTCCGACTAAAAAATACCTGCTGGTTGTTTATGTCGCAGTGCAGACTATATTTATACAGCTGCAGCTTCCGGTTGGCAACTCTTTGCTGGGCGACATTGTTCCAAAATACGAAAGAGGCAGGTTTTTTGGTTTGAGAAACAAAGTTGTTGGAATGATCTCTTTCATTTCAGCCTTGATTGCCGGCTTTACATTAAATTTTTTTTCAACTAAAGATCTAT
>CAYOWR010000102.1:0-3706 GCA_964407725.1 uncultured Methanosarcinales archaeon | reverse complement strand
GCAACTTCATCTAATGAGTAACTTATTCTCCTATCTTGAAATTTTAACTTTTCTACCAATACAGCAGCTGTAACAGCAATCCCAAGTTGCCTAAATCTTCGCACTGCACCTACTACGATTTTATGTTGTTCCATATGATAATCTATAACACTCTCTAAACCACTGATAAGTTCCGGCAATGTTGGGATTAATGGTATTTCTGGATTAGCTGGAGGCATTCCTTGAGATGCTCTATTAACAAGATTGACTATTGACATATCGATTAGGTTGAATGTTCAATTTTTAAATTTATCTGCGACCAAATAAAAAATGGCTTTAATTGCCCAATACCTTTATAAATAATTTAAGTTTCACATTTATCGAGAAATGTAGGCGTAGCTTGCCTGAATCTCATTTTAAATTAATAATGGAGGCTTAATATGGGAATGTATCAGTATATTAGGGAGGCTTGGAAAAAGCCAAATGAACTTCTTGAGAATTTGCAGCATGAGCGCACTATTAAATGGCGCACAGAGCCAACAACAATCAGAATTGAAAGGCCAACAAGGTTGGACAGAGCTCGTTCTTTGGGCTACAAGGCAAAACCTGGATTCATAGTAGTTCGGCAAAGGGTTAACAGGGGAGGCAGGCAAAGGCCTCAAATCAGGCACCCAAGAAGATCAAAGGCAATGAGCAGAAGAAAGGATTTGACAATGAACTACCAGCAGGTTGCTGAAAACAGGGCAGCTCAAAAATATCCAAATTGCGAAGTTCTAAACAGTTATTATGTTGGAGAAGATGGACTGCATTATTGGTACGAGATTATTTTGGTTGATAGGCATAATCCATCAATCCTTGCCGATCCGCATATAAATTGGATTTTTAGCCACAAGGGCAGGTCTGAAAGAGGGTTGACAAGCGCTGGAAAAAGAGCACGAGGATTGCTTCATAAAGGCAAGGGCGCAGAAAAAGTAAGGCCAAGCTTAAGGGCGCACCATAGAGCTGGGAATTAGACTATTTATTTTTCGAACTTTTCGTTAAATTTATATACTTCTTACTATATGGTAGTGTTATGCTAGAGTTAGAGTGTCGTAGTTGCGGATACAAGTTCAGCAATAATAAAATTCCTGCTAGATGCCCTTATTGCTCTAAAGCAGGCTCTGTTGGATTGCTGAAAAGTGCTCAAGACCTGCTGGATGAAACTCTTGGGGAAACTACTTTAATGGATGAGGAAAGAAAAAGAAGAAACGCTTAGCTCTCTTTATCTTCATCGTCTTTTTTTCTCTTGAAAAGATTCATAATTGGTTTTCTGCCGTATCTGAAAATAATCAGAGACAAAATTATCAGCAAAGCAATCGGCGCGATAAAAGGATTTTTTGCAAGCAAGCCATTTGCGCCTGTTATATTGGCGTTTATCGAAGATAATACAGTACCCATTCTTTTATACAATGGCCTGTTGTCATGTATTGTAACATCTGAAGCTAAAATAGCTTCTTCTGCTTCATTGGTTAAAAAATTCTGCAGTGATTCGTTTAAACTTTCCTTGAACGGCTGTAAACTTTCCTTAAATGGTGCCAGTACGCTGTAAACTCCCGTAGGCACCTCTTTGGATAAATCTATAGA
Source organism: uncultured Methanosarcinales archaeon (assembly GCA_964407725.1). Lineage (GTDB taxonomy): Archaea > Nanobdellota > Nanobdellia > Woesearchaeales > GW2011-AR4. The sequence continues at coordinate 2,104 of CAYOWR010000102.1, read as the reverse complement.
AAGTATTTTTCCCGGATCGACGCTTATTTTTTTGGTAATAGCATATTTTTTAAGCTCATTTTGAAGAATGAACGTCAATTCATCTATAAAGGGAACATTGCCAATATTTTCCACAAACACGCTCTCATTTTCATATTTCACACTTACCTGTTTAACAATTGCGACAGTAATTTCAGCCTGGGCTATCAAATTTTTGTATGCACCTTTCAGCAAATAAGTGCCTGGCTGTGAATACTGGCTGAATTCATACTCCATTGCTTCATTGCTTTGAACTACCTTTTTGAATATTTTATCATCGCTTGGGGATATTAATTCCAAATCTAATGAAAGATTTATCAATTCATCAGCCTGGTCATATAAAGAAGCCGTAATTGCAATTTTCTCACCAGGCTCTATCTGCATATTGCTGGATTCAAGCTTGATATAACTCGGAACAGGAGCAACCTCAAGCTCGATTGCACCATATCCTGTATTTAGTCTAGAGTCTATTGCAGCTATTTCTATTAAGTGGATTTTAGATTTAATAGTTTTAGGCAGTTCAAAGGCATAACTAAATTTACCATCAATTGTTTCGGTTTTATAAGAATTATTGTCAAGTTTTATTGTTGTAGCTGCTTTCAGCACATTGTTGCCGAATGCCTCATTGACAATGCCAGTAACCTGTATCGATTCAGAGGGTAAAGCTGTAATCTTGCTTCTTACAGGAAGTATAATTAACTGATCAGTTGTCTCAAAATTATTTGATTGTTGTTCTTCAATCAATAAATTTTCATCGGTCGTTAAGTCTCCGATTATTGTGCAATTACCTAGCATCTGCGGGTTGACGGTAAGCTCAGGCACATTTACAGCAGTCCTGAAATTGGCTTCTAAGCTTATTGGAGTCAGAAAATACTGCAGCTTATAATTTCCGCAAAAAAGAGTTAATTTAAAAAATCCTTCAAAGTTTTTATCATACAATACAGATGCAGACGGCCTTATCTTATTTCCAAGATTATATATATGCTGGTCGGATTTTATAGTTATGTCCGCAAATGCAAATGGCAGAATCAATAATACCATTAAGAATAAAACACCTATTTTTTTCATAAGCTGAAACTCTTATTACTGGTTTAAATAATTTGCTATTGCTTGCTATAAATTAGTTTTTGGAGGAATTTAAATTTTTTGTCGTCAATTGGTAATTACAATTCAAGAGTCATGAAGAAAAGTTTAAATAGAAAAGGATTTGAACGATAATTTGGTGGTATAAGTGCTAGGTGAGATTAGTAGGAGAGCATTCCTTGAAATTTTAGGCATTGGAAGTTTGAGACCTGGCTTTGATTCGAGTTCTTTGGAGAAGAGAGTTACTGAAACTGTACAATCAATGCAGCCGGCAAGGCGTACAATTGGCAAGTTCAATGACGGCTATAAAAATCTTGAAATCATAGATATGTACTCAGATGGGATGCTTTTAAGACAAAGTATAGATCTCATCGGTACCGAATATAGCGCAGAGGTTATGTACTTCATAAGAAATGGGCACAATAAGGAATTCAGCATGTGGAGTGTCGCATGTTTTTTATATAAGAAAAGTACTATGGCGCGTGTTAACTTTATGTTTGTAGATGGCTCTGCAGAAAGCGGCAAATTTGTTGTTACGAATATGACTGAGCCAGATAGTAAAAATCTTGTAGAAGCTACTCTGACATCAGGCACGTATGAGCAGAGCAGCATGCGAATGTTGGAACGTATGGATGAAAAGGAGATTAATCAATACTTTAATTATTTTGGCTATGTGCTTAAGCCATTTCGAGAAAGTCCACTGAAACCTATACCTCCAAATTATAACCCATTTCAGGTTAATTTTGTACAAAGTTTTTACACAAAACCTACTCCCAAAGTAATCAAGAAATAATTAAACACTAAAACATTACAACCCCAACCTTTTATCAATTTCTTTCGCAATTTCCTTAAGGTCTTCAGTAGCCCTTTTAATGTCTTTTTCAAGCTCTTCAATTAGTGAGCTTAAATTTTCAACTCTTAAGGTATATCTGTTTCCTTCATGGATTACCAAACCAGACTCCATCAGCCTGTTGATATGGTGTATGATAGTTCCTCTGGACAA
>CAYOWR010000101.1:985-3744 GCA_964407725.1 uncultured Methanosarcinales archaeon | reverse complement strand
CTTTCCACAAGAGTTCAAATGCCATTGCTTCCGCTTTCGCTATATCTTCATTCTCAGTAACTATTCCTACAACATTTTTACCCAAAGAAATCATCACCACTTTATTCCCATAAATATACTTCAACGTAGGAAATGTAAAACCACTTGGAAAAAATCTCGTCTTTCGTAATTCTTTCTTCTCTGTGCCTTTAATCTCCGCAACAGTAAATTTAGTCTTCTCTGTAATAACTCTTGCTTTAATCCTACTCTTTACCCTCTCTTTAACATAACGAGGAAAATACCACTGCATAATCTCATAATGCTTCTCGGTATTCCCATAAACCAAGACCTCTTTCGGCTTCGTCTTGATTATGTCCTCATGAATAGTCTTAATTCCCTCTTTTCCCTCATAAAACTCTACTTTCGGCTTTTCCGTTGTTTTTGCTCGTAACACTTTTAATTCTGGTAAAATTAACTTTATCTGATCCTCTTGTTCATGCAAAGAATCAATCAGTTTTTCAGGCTCTACTGTTTCAAAGTATTTAACTCCAGATTTAATAAAATATCGAACTAACCCTTTTTCCATCAAAGACTTCAAAATATCATACGAGTATGTCCTAAAAGTATTTGACTTCTTGGCAATATCATTAACTGTTGCCTGGCCCAATTCTAAACTAGCCAAAAAGACTTTAATCTCCTTTTCCGTTAGTCCAAATTTCCCAAGCACTTCTTCTTTATCCATCATCAGCAAAAACAACTGCTTATATTTAAACTTTGTCGTTAAAAATACTACTACAATAATTTAAATAAACAACTGTTACTTCATGAACATAGTTAAAACCAGAGAAACCAAAATGGGAACACGATGTAAAATTGAACTGTACGATCACGAATATTGTCCGCCAGAGATGGAGGAGACGAATTATCGTCCTTTTGGGAGGACCTTTGTCTACAGGTGGATGGATTCTTTTCCTAGTGAAATCTACACTGATCTTTTAAAATTAAAGATAGAATCAGAACAGGAGGGCTATAACGGAATAATAGCTCTAGCAATGCAGTTGTTTGAAAGAGGCGGATATTATCCACATCATGAAGAATTTGATACGCGTGATCAAAGTTATGCAATGAGAAATGTCTTTGATTATACCTATGAAGTTCATATCAGAGAGAAAACTCCACGTGATAAAAAACCGGAGTGGACATTAACAATCAAGAGTGGTTCTGAATTAGAAACCATCTTAGAAGAAACAAAATTTGAGGACATTAGAATTAGAAAAATTAGAGAATTATAGGCATTTGAACTCTACCGCTTCTGAGACTTAAAAGAGAAAGAACGCCTTAAAACGCTATCCATGATATGCTTGCCTTAGCCCAAACTCAACTCTGCGTTGCTCGACTGCGGTCTGCGCTACTCGGGGGGACTACGCTCCCTCACTATTTGATATAGTTTCGCCTTGCGGCGAAAGACGAAGTTTACTTTCGGTCGCTAAAGTCCCCCAGACTTAACATCGTTAAGTTGAATTATTACTCGGGGCACACACAAACGTAAGAGGGCACACTCACAGTAACTTTTTACAAACAATTAGGAAATTTAACCCTCACCAAAGTGTTAACATCAGTTATACCAGACAAAACATTTAAATAGTGGAGTCGTTTTAAAGCTAAGATGAGGTGATTTTATGGAAAAAAACGAAAAAATGGAAAAAGAAAATCCCCAAAATACTATTGATGCTGTCGTCAAGATAGATGAAGCGGGGAAGAGAGAAAGCCAACTAATTGCATTTAGAGCAGATTTTGAAAGCTCAAAAAGAATAGAGGTGTTAGAAAAAATTATGAGTAAAGGTAAGACAGATATCTTAAAAGAAGCAATCAAAGTTTCTTTTGATGGGTTACTTATGAGCGACACTATTGCTAGAATGTCACCAAAAGTAAAAAAGAAATTTACTAACGCGAGAATAATCCATGCGGGGTTGGGTTCTCGTAAAGAAGACGATGAAGAATCACCTTTTAACTTTTCTCCAGATGCAGGGATAATTGTTTTTGAATTACCAGAGTATAAAAAATGTAAATGTGACGATAAAAACGTGAAAAGTAATTTGGAAGTGTTAATTTTTGAATTAAAAGTAGAAGGATTAAAAACAATTAAGTTGGAAATAACTAAACCTTTGATTCTCGCTGATATTAATAAAATTGATGCTCAATTGCTAAAAGATTTACAGATAACAGCATTAAAACACTCTCTTGAACTAAAATCGTCAAAAATAGGTAAAGAAATGATGCATTTCCAATTTAAGTTAGAACGCAATTTAAATGTTCATGAAAAATGGATGGAACCGTTTGAAAAAGACATGCAGACATTGCATGATAGTATGGAGGATATAAAGAAACTTACCTGTTTTAAGAAGGAAGAATCAACCAAATAATAATCAAACTAGAAAGAACCTACAACGAGCTCCCGAACCTCGCTAAAGATTAGGAGCCCGAGTAAGTATTGACAACTTATCAAATGCAACCCCATATATAAATGTTGCTTTTGTGGCGGCTCTTTCTTTTTGAAATAAATACAAAGGAGGTGTCTTATAAAATGGACACACAGAAGATAGAAAAAATAAAGAAAGAACACCCAAAAATTGATGTGGAGCTCTTGAAAAAAGTGCATGCCACTTTGGAGGATTTTTTTTCTAGAAAAAAAGACGCAACAATAACTGCAATTGCAGAAAAAATACGTACAAAAAGAAACAAGATTGCAACGGCAATGAAGTGGCTAGTTAAATATAATT
>CAYOWR010000101.1:0-975 GCA_964407725.1 uncultured Methanosarcinales archaeon | reverse complement strand
TATAATTTAGCTAAAAAAACAGGAAAAGGTAGTAGAATCGTATTTTTTAAGATAATACCCAAGATCGAAGAAGTTTATTCTGTATTTGGAAAATAGAAAATGGATCAGATAATAAACAGCAATCTAAAAGTGTTGAAAGAATCTTTAGATACTGCTAGCTACAAAGAATTAATCAGTTTAAGGGAAAATAGATTTTCAATTTTTCTCACAAAACAAAATGAACATATCGATAAAAAATGGAAGGAGGATGAAAAAAATAGTGAGCTTAAGAAGACTGAATTCGCGACAAAAGCAATTAGATACGAACCGCGTTGAAGATATAAATTGGAGGAATAAAAAATGAAACACATGATTTTGTCAAAAAGTGCAAAAGTAGATTTTAGTTTTATTGCTAGGTATCCTGCTGCAATTTTTGCTGCGGGAGGTATTTTATGCATATTAATCGGAAAAAACGAATGGGCCGTAGTCCTGATTGCATTAGCAGTAATATTACATGTACTTTGGCTAAAGAGGTAAGAAAAATGCTTTCACTAAAAGAAACTTGGATAAAAGCGGCTGTTGAACATAAAATACTAAACATTGATTACTTTAGTCTCAGAACTAAACAAGAATATACTTGTAGAGACATTGAACCTGATTTCGTAGGGTTATCTCGAAATGGTAGAAATAACGGATTATGGGCAACATTTTGCCATCTTAGGCATGAAGGTCCAAGATGTTTTCAAGAAGATTCAGTCAAAAGATTCTCTGCAACTGAAAAAACATTTATACCTTCTCCTAATGGAAGATGGAAAGAATTAATCCCAAAATATACTGTTTCTGGGCTAAAAGATAAATCATTTTAGCTCTTTTTATTTTTTTTAAATGTGAGTGTGCCCTTAACTATTATCTTGACGTATCGCTGTTGCTCAAACTAACTGTGTGCCCCTGCGTCATAACTTCAACCTTCGCTATGCTCAGGTTGACCTCGGCATA
>CAYOWR010000100.1:0-3755 GCA_964407725.1 uncultured Methanosarcinales archaeon | reverse complement strand
TTTTTGAAGCAATTGTGCCTGCTCCGATAAATAACGCTATTGCCAAAAGCAATTCGAGCGCAGCGCCTATATAATACAAAACAGAAATTATTTTGACGCCAACAGGCATCGGTTGTCCTTCCATTTTTGACCTGGTTTTAAATCTTGGAAGAACTTATTTAAATACTTTGTGTTTTTGATTTCTGGAATTTCACAAGAAGTCTGTAAGTCCAGTTTGATTTATTCTTATCTTATTTTGTTTCTCATCTTGAGAAATTTCTTTTTCATCAAAAATTGGAATACCATAAACACCATCGTAGCCTGGCTTGAAAGGAATTCTTTGATTTCTGTTCTTTATTATGTTTTCTGCAATTTTTTCAGATGTTATTTTTTTAAGCTCTTTTTCATCTGCATTAAGCAAAATTTCGAACTCGTTGCCAAATGCCTTTATTAGTCTATAATATTCCTCCCATACTTTTTTTGATTCAACTTTCTCCCGAAAAGTTCCTGCTATAACCTCAGACAATGGAATCAAATTCTTGAACGGAACTGCATTTTCTGGAACAAAGCCTTCTGGCCTGTCTGCCAGCATTTCAACTCTTTCTGCAACGCCAACAGTCAATTTTCTTCTGCAAACTGGACAGATGTCTTGCAGTTTTAGCGCTTCTTTTGGCGGCAACACAACATTGCAATTTCTGTGGCCAGTGTAATGGTATTTTCCTTCATGTGGCCAAAACTCAATTGTTTCAACAAAATTTTTTCTTTTTCTTATTGTATTTAATATATCATCATAAGTATAATTCTCATTAAAATCAAAAACATTGCACTCTCTTCCAAGTCGCCAAGGCCAATAGCTATGCGCATCAGAGCTGCTCAATAAAGTGTATTTGTCCAAAGAAGACAAGCGCCAGTTCATGGCAGGGTCGCTTGACATTCCCGTCTCAATTGCATGAATATGCTTTGACTGGTCTTTGAAGCATTCCTCAACAGAATCGAAGCCCGACATTGAGCCAAAAATCCCAAACCAAGGCGTCCAAGCATGCGCAGGAATTATTTCGATATCCTCGCTTATATCACGCATCATTTCAACTAGCTCAATACAAGAAAATCCAAAAATAGGCCTGCCATCATAATCAAGCCTGCCTTTTTTCAGCAAAGCATTATTTATTTTCTCAACAGTTTCAAAATCCCTTGCCATGAGCAATGTGTGTATTTTCCTCACTTTTCCGTCTTGAGTATAAATATTTGATATTTCACCCTGCAGCACAAACTTGAAGCCAGAATTCGAAGTCAAAATACCGGAGCCGTTTTCCTTTAATTCAGATTTTAGTTCAGAAAGCCATTTTGGATGTGTAAAGTCGCCTGTTCCAAGAAGATTAAGCCCTTTCATTCTGGCATATTTTTCAAGATTTGAAACTGTTATGCTTGGGCTTGTGGCTCTGCTGAATCTTGAATGTATTTGAAGGTCCGCGAAGATTATCATAAAGGCTTGTAATTTGATAGTTTATTTAAAGGTTTCACAAACATTTATATAACACCCTAAGAATAATTTGCTCATGGCTAATAATAATATTTTGTCGGAATTCAGCTCTTCTAATGTTAGCCAATTCAAGAAGGATTTCATGCAGATGATTAAAGTTGGCGCTGAAATTGACAGGTATTATGGATCTGCAAAAGCTGATTTGGATATGATGGTGCCAAAATTTGAGAAATTGGCAGAGCAATTCAACAAAAAATACAAAGGACTCAAAATCAGAATAAAAAAAACTTTGGATAATTTTAAGGTAAGGATTTTTATAAAAGAAAGAGACATAAAAGAGTTCTTCGCAAATTCTGCTTCCAAGATTGCTGGCATGAAATCAGTTGGCAGGATCAGCTTCAACCAAATTGAAGTAAGCGATATTGAAAAATTTGCAAGTTTCTTGGATTCTTTGTTGGATAAAGTTTATATTTCCTATATCGACCTGGATAGCGGGACAAGCAGCATAACTGCAATACTTGACAGAAAAGAAAAAATGGTTGAAATTATTTCCAATCCTGTTGAAATGATGAATGATAATTCAGCAAGCTTTAAGATTTGCGCATTTTATGCGTTAAAGGATGGATTTGACAGGAAAATTGAAGTTTATGGCGACGCATCAACATTTGGTTTTACTAATCTTTTGAGCGAAATGGAAAGAAGGGAATGGTTTGACAAGTTTAATCCAAAGTTTTTGGAGTGAGTAATTTCTAATCTCAATCATGATCTATAGATAGATTTATAAATATTCTACCACTCTTAAATAGTTAAAATATAAAATGGATTTGAACAGGCTAAAAGTTTTATTCCCTTCAAGTGTGAAAAGCTGGGTAAAGATTCATCCTAGCATTGCCAATATAGTAGATATTCTTTTAAATCTTAGAAGGAGAGAGATTTTGCCTTACACTGACATCTTTACCATGATGTCAGCAAACGAGAGAGAGTATTTGTTTCGATTAGCAAGGGCGAATGATGCAGCAAATGCAATAGTAGAGATAGGTTGTTATGCAGGGGGTTCGGCATATTTTTTGGGAAAAGGCGCTGAATTATCAGGGTCAAGGGTTTACTCAGTAGACCCTTTCGCTTCACTATTAGAAATTCAAGTACATGAATGTGACGGGTCTGACTATCTTCAACAAAAGAAACCATCAAAACATGAAGTTGAAGCCAATTTGAGAAGGCATGGTCTCGCAGAGAGAGTTGTTCTTGTTGAAGGTTTTAGTTTGGACGTGGCACAACATTGGAACATGCCAATTGGTCTACTATTTATCGATGGAAATCATCGACATGTTGTTGAGGATTATGAGGCATGGAAAGTACATCTTGCTAAAGGTGCTGTTATTGCATTTCATGACACTAATTATGTTAATGATGAATCCATCACAGGACAAGTTTCTGCTTCAGTAGAAGAGATTATTACACGTCATGGATTAACTGCGATTGGTTGGGTTGATAGCATAACAGCAGTGAAACATCATTAAACAAGTAACTACCCTAGCTGCTCATCGGCAATTTGTCTCCAAACTTCTTCATCATCTTTGACATATCGCCTTTGCTTCCTTTGAACATCTTGACTAGCTTTTTGCTTTGGCGATATTGCTTTAGCAATTCTCTAACTTCCTGAACTGGCACACCTGAACCTCTTGAAATTCTTTCTACTCTGCTGGAATCAACTATCTCAGGATCTTCCAGCTCTTCTTTGGTAAAGCTCAGCATCGCAATTTTCCATTTTTTCAGTTTCCCTTCTTGTGTCTGCAGCATTTCCTTTGGCAGCTTTAATTGCCCAAAACCAGGTATCATTTCAACAATCGACGATAGCGGTCCCATTTTTGACATCGCTTCCATCTGCTCATACAAATCAATTAAATTAAATTCACCTTTCAGAAATCTTTTTCCCAAATCTTCTGCTTCCTCTACCTTAATTACTTCTTTTGCTTTTTCCAGCAAAGCCTCCAAGTCGCCCATTCCAAGAAGCCTGCCAACAAATCCTTGAGGATTGAACTGCTCCAAATCATCAACTTTTTCTCCAACACCTATGAATTTTATTGGAGCTCCGGAAACTGCGCATGCAGTCAAAGCTCCTCCGCCTCTGGCAGTTCCATCCATTTTCGAAACTACAATGCCAGTTATACCGCAGCTTTTATGGAATTGTTCGGCTTGTCTTTGAGCTGCTTGGCCTATGTCTGCAGAAATAACAAGAAGATTTTCATTTGGCTGTATTTTTTTATTAACTTCCTCTATTTCAGCTATTAAATCA
>CAYOWR010000099.1:0-3792 GCA_964407725.1 uncultured Methanosarcinales archaeon | reverse complement strand
GTTGCATGGTTCAGGATACCCTTGCCGTTTACGCCGGTGCCAATAACATTGCAGACTCTAATGGTTTTGCTGAGCGGAGCTGTTCTTGGGCCTTATTATGGAGCTCTGTCTATGGCCATATATCTTATTTTAGGAGCAATTGGATTGCCTGTTTTTGCCGGCGGCAGCTCTGGCCTTGGGTCTTTGTTAGGTCCAACTGGAGGGTATTTATTCAGCTATCCCGTAGCAGCATTTGTTATAGGATATTTGTTACAAAAGAAAAAACTCAATGCTTTTGCTAGATATTTCTCTTTTGTAGTGATTTTGGTATTGACTGTTGTTGTTGGGCTTGACTCAGTATTTAAAATAGGAATAATGAAGTTATGGGATAAAAATTCAAACGGCTATGCTCCAATGGTTGAATTGATTTCGCAGCAACAAAGATTGATGCTTATAGTTTTCAGTATTGCAGTATTTCTGGGTTTAATTATAATTGTATTGTATCTGAAAAGGTCTAAATTTTTTAACTATGATGCAATACTGGCTATGTTTGCAGGCACTTTGGTTGTATATGTAATGGGCTCTATTCAAGGAAAATTTGTCACAGGATTGCAATGGAGTGCAATTTTTGTAGGATGGGTTCTACCATTCATTGTTGGAGACACTTTAAAGCTGCTTCTTGCTGCATGGATCGCTAAGAACGCTGATATAAAGAGATATCTCAAATGACTAGGATTATTTTGCTTGATATTTTCTCTTATAGCTGCATGAATTGCTTGAGATCGTTAGAATATATTAAAAAAATTGATGCAAAATACAAAAAATATGGGCTTGAAACAATTATAATTCATCCTCCTGAATGGAAGTTTGAGAAAAACAGAAAAAACATTCTTCAGGCGCTAAAAAATCTCAAAATAAATCTTCCAGTAATAATAGATAAAAAACAAGTCATATTAAGAATGTTCAAAGTAAATTTTTGGCCAACACAAATTGTTATTAAAGATGGAAAGATTCTATACAAGCACATTGGAGAGGGAAATTACAAAAAACTGGAGAACATAATAACAAAAAAACTTAAAATAAAAACAAAATATTTATTCCAAAAAGAGCCAAAATATTCAAAATTTCCAACTGTATATTGCGGAAAACTAAAAGAGAAGCCTATCAAATTTGATGGGTGGATTCAAAAAAGCGAATATATAAAATCAACAAAAAATAATGCTGATATTGTTATAAAAACTAAAGGAAAAATAATAAATTTTGTTGCTGAATCATTAAATAAGAGATCAATTATAATAAAAATAAAATTAAACAACAAGTTCAATAAAAAAATTGTAATAAATAAGCCTCAATTATATAATCTAGCAAAAACAGAAGATTCAAATGTAAAAGAACTGGCTTTAGCAACGCCTAAAAATCTAGCAATATACTCATTTTCATTCCAATGATAGAATCAAAAAATCTATACTTTAAGTATGAAGAAGATTATATTTTGAGAAATGTTAATCTAAAAATAATTGAGAATAGCTTTACTGCTATAATAGGCGCAAATGGCTCTGGCAAAACCACTCTGGCAAAGCATTTTAACGCACTTTTAATCCCTGCAAAAGGAGACATTCTTATTGACGGAATTAACACAAAAACTGACGAGTTTAATGCAAGAATAAAAGTCGGCTTTGTATTTCAGAACTTTGAAGAGCAGATTATTCATTCTATTGTAGAAGACGATGTTGCATTCGGCTTGGAAAATCTCGGATTTGATGAAAATAAAATTAAAAGAATTGTTTATGAAACGTTATCAAGATTAAAAATAATGCATCTCGCCAAACAAAATGTTAACACATTATCCCAAGGTCAAAAGCAGCTAGTAGCCTTGGCTGGAGTAATAGCCATGAATCCAAAATATGTTGTTTTTGACGAGCCTACCACCAATTTGGACGAGAAGAATAAGAAGAACATAATGAAGATAATACATGACCTTAATAAAAAGGAAAAAAGAACCATAATACTGATAACAAACATTCTTGATGACTTAAAATATGCTAGTGATGTAATTGCTATGAAAACCGGCAGAACTATTTTTAGCGGCAAAAAATCAAAATTAAGAGATAAAATATTAAGAGCAGCTGAATTACATGATTAGAAGACTAACCTTCGGGCAATATAAAAATAAACACTCAGTAATTCACAGCTTGGATGCTAGAACAAAGATTATTTGTGTCATAATTTTAAGCATAATGCTTTTTGTAGCAAAAGACAAATTTGAAATTTTGATTTTATCATATTTTGTATTTTTTGTTTTTATCTTATCTAAGATGAAGTTTAATGAGCTAGTAAAAAACCTAAGGCCTTTTTATTTCATATTCATTTTTCTTTTGCTGATGTATATTGTATTCTCAAGAAATCAATTAGTATTTGGAACTATTTACTTATGGAAATTTTTGATGCTTTTGATAATAACCTTGATTTTGACTTACACAACAACAATACCAGAACTAATCAAGGCAATTGAAAAACTTTTAAAGTTCTTAAAGCCATTAAAGGTAAATTCTAGAAATATAGCAGTAGCCCTTTCCGTTGCAGTAAGGTTCATTCCGGTTTTATTTATTCGTTTAGAAAAAACCAGAGAAGCTATGCTTTCCAGGCTTGCAAATTTCAGAAAAATTAAACATATTAAGGTTCTTATAATTGTTCTGCTTGAAAAGATGTTCAAATCAGCATCAGGCTTGAGCGATGCAATGTATGCAAGAATGTATGACGAAAATGTGGAAATTAAAAGAAATATGAAATTCAAAAAATACGATTACATATCAATAATTATCGTCATATTGATGGCTTTTATCATTTACTAGAATTTCTCTGGCCGAACAGTATGCCCGCAAGCACGTTTAAAGCCCAGGCCTGAAAGACATTTATTTTCAGAAAGCTTCCAAAAACAAAATTCCATAACCACATTACTGGAAAAGCAAGAATCAGGCCAACTAAAGCACTGATTATTATTACCAATAACATCGCATAGCCTATATCAATCATCTTTTTCAGTATAGGCACATTATCCAAAAATCCCATTCCGATAGGAAATATAGTTCATCTTTTAAATATTGCGGGAAATAAATAAATACAACCTATAAATTCATGATATTATGCATAAAATAGAGCACAGGGTTATTTATGGCGACACCGATGCTGGCGGAGTTGTTTATTATGCAAACGATTTCAGATGGTTTGAGGCTGGCAGAAGAGAGCTGTTCAGAAGCCTGAAAATAGACTATAACAAGCTTGAAAAGAAAGGCATAATAACTCCGGTTGTTGAAGCCCACTGCAATTACTTTTTTCCTGCCAGATATGATGATGTAATTACAGTTGAAACCAAAATTGCTGAAATAAAGGAAAAAAGTGTCAAATTTGAAAACAAGGTGTTTAGGAAAAACGATAAAAAGCTTCTGGCACAAGGATACACTGTAAATGTGTTTGTCGACTGGAAAAAGATGAAATCTGTGAGAATATCGGATTATATAAAGAAAAAACTGAAGCTTGGCTAGTATCTAACATAAACATCGCCCTCTACAATTTTGATAATTTTATTATTTATTGATTTTAATAATAAATTACAATTTTTGTCTACGTCAATAGCTTTACCGTGAATTTTTTTTGTTCTTGTTGTTACTACAATATTTTTTCCAATTGTATCACAATATTTTTTCCATATTTTTAAAATATTTTTTAATTTATTTTTATTATATTGATTATTGTAAATACTGAAGAATTCATTAAGTATAATTTTTGATATATTTTTAATATCTATTGTTTTAT
>CAYOWR010000098.1:0-3797 GCA_964407725.1 uncultured Methanosarcinales archaeon | reverse complement strand
CAATTATGTCTTCGTTCTCTGGCCAAGGAATGGTGCCAATTTACTTAACAAATGCGATATTTGCGAGCTCTATTCTTATATCTGTATTTTTTGTAATTAGAAAATTATACGGATTTTTGCCTGCAATTTTATCATCTTTTTTATTAACATTTTCAATGAGAGACATTATGCCGTATCTTTGGGGGCAATGGCCAGAAAGATTTGCATATGCATTCGTGCCTTTAATCTTATATTGTTTTTATGTGTACTATACCACTTATTCCAAAGAAAGCAGCAAGCCGATTTATCTCTACATTATGTCATTGCTTCTTGCAATTGATATGCTTATCCATCCTTTGATATTTTTTCATTCTGTCTTAGGATTATTTGTTTTGGTAGTTTTATTGTTCATAAAAGAAAGAAAATTGCCATTTAATCTCAAGCATATTGGAATCTCTTTGGTATTATTCATTATTTTGTTTGCAATTTTCCCGTATCAAACTGGAAATGTTATAAAATCATTCCAGCAGGGGCAGAGAGGAGAAATAAAATTTTCAGTCTCAAGATTATGGAATTGGGCTCCAAATCCGGCTGATTTTGTTGGCTCTGTTCCACCTTCATATTTCTCATTTAAGGAAATGCACGGCTTGTGGACATTGCCTTTTTTGTTGATCGGAATAGCTGTTCTATTTATAAGACGAGAAAAAAGAGATTTATTTCTTTTGGCATGGCTTATAAGCTTGTATCTTGTTTTGCACAGAGATTTAATTGGAAAGGCAACATTTTTGCACAGGTCGCTTTCTGCAAGCGCCCATATTTTTGTGCCAATAACTGTCATCGGAGCATTATCCATTGCATCTTTAATTAAATTGAATCAAAATATCAAAATATTCCTGAAATACGGGGCAGCAGTTTTGGTAGTTGTGCTTACTTTGGCATATAATCTGCCGCCGGCATACTCGGTTTTGAGCAAAGCGTATGACTCGCCAATAATACGACTGAATTCTGCGCAAATGGAAGTAAGCGAATGGCTGAAAAATAATCTAAATGAAGGCCAAAATGTGTCAATCATAGGCCCGCCTGCGGAAATAACGCAGAAAGTCTGGTGGATGGCTTCTGTAAGCCACAGGACAAGCTTCTATTTTGAGGGCTTTGTAAAGTGGCGCACTTATGAGAAAAACAGGAATGAAACAATAATATACCACCTTACCAATGATTACATAGTTGTTGATTATAGTGATATCGCATTATTAAGCGACAGAAGCTTTGTTGAAAATCTGCAGACGTTTGAACAAAATACTTTGCAAGGCCACACATTAGTATACAATAAAAACAACATAAGGGTTTACAAATATGGAGCAAAAAACTGAATATTTTGGATTTGCCGGAATAGTTATTGCAGTAATTTTGATATTTTTATTTTTTATTTTAGGAATTAAAGGACTAATGACTGGCATAGGTTTGATATTATTTCTAGTTGTTCCATTTTATCTGATTTTGGACAATTTTGAGCTGGAAAACGATGAAAAGCTTATTTTCTCATTTTTCTTGGGAGCAGGAATCTTCTCGTCAATAGCATATTGGATAGGATATTTTATCTCATTTAGGATAGCGATATTTTTAACCTTAATTTTATTGTTATTGATAGCTTATCTAATAAAGAAACTAAGCAAGAACAAAGCTATTTCTTCAAGCTGATTGTAATTCCCAGCAGAAT
The DNA here is from genome assembly GCA_964407725.1 of uncultured Methanosarcinales archaeon. Classification (GTDB taxonomy): domain Archaea; phylum Nanobdellota; class Nanobdellia; order Woesearchaeales; family GW2011-AR4. The sequence continues at coordinate 2,101 of CAYOWR010000098.1, read as the reverse complement.
TAAAATCAGTGGCAATATGAAAGTGTGATATTTAATATTTAAGCCAATTAACCCGATATAATAGCTTGCTATTCCTATTACCCCCGCAGACAAAGCAATCCCAATCAAAAATCTTTCAAAAAATTCCAGCTTGTCATGCCAATATAGCATTATGAAATATCCAGGCAGCACAAAAAGCCAGAAAATTGACAAGACAGTTCTCAATAAAACAGCTAAATTTTCCTTGTAAAAAGCAACTTCAAAAATTATGAATGACAATATAAAAATCAATCCTATATGCAGCAGTTCTTTCTTTATTTTGTCAAAAACTTCTCTCTTCAATGCAATCTCCTCCAACTTTGTTATTTTTTAATATTGCTACAGCATCATTCTGGAATACAACCTGCGCGCTTTTATTTACTAACTCATTTGCAATCAAAAGATTATATTGCGCCAAGGCATTTTGACTAGCAGCTTTGTCAACAACGAAATAGTCAAAATTGCATATGTCTTGGCTGCCAAAAGAAAACTCTTTTGGCTTTTCATTTCCATGGTCTGCAAAAGAGAAAAATGATTTTCTATACACTAAGCCGCCGCCATTATCGCCAGGCAGCTCTGAAACATAAGAGTTCTTGATTTTTCTTTCGTTCAATGATTTAATATAGTCGTTAGGATCTACCTGGTAATGGACTCTTTTAGAATTTCTCAAAAGTGCATCTTGAGAGTAAATATCTCCATAAAGAAAATATATTTTTGCATTCTGTTCTGTATTTTTTGCAATCCAGCTCAAAGCTTCCCAATGATAGCTGTCCATCAATCCGCTTGATGAAAATTTTTCGTACTGCAAAATAAAAGGGATTTTTAAAATGCCAATAAACAAGAAAATGAACACAAATGAAATAATTACAGAATAAATCATATGCCACTCTCTTATCAGGAATTTTAAAAGCTGGTATACTGCAAAGCCAAAGAAAAAAGAAAGATAAAGAGGCCAGAAAAATCTTATCTGGAAAGCCCTCACATCAAAGCCAGCATAATTTCCAAAACCCAAAATCAGCATGGAAAATGAAGCTAAAGCTGCAACATTTGGCTTGCTTTTAAATGTTAATAATGAAAAAGCCATTCCAATTGCAATAAATAATAATATTAATTTAAAATCAAGAATGTAAAATCCAGGATTTCCTTCCCAAACAGGCATTTTAAAGAATTCGTAAGGCTGGGTAATCATCCAGGTATTTTTGAAGATTATTAGGTAGTAAGCAGTTAAAACCAGCGCAATAATTCCCGAATAAATAATCTTTTTTATCAGGATCCAATTAAAATTTCTGAACAGCAATCTCATAATCAAAAACAGCAAAATAAAAAATGAGGCAAAAATCAAGCTGGCTGTATGAGCCAATATGCTGGCTGCAAGAAAAATTCCAATAATAACATAAAATTTCTCCATATCAAATTTTATGAAGCTCCAGAATAGAAAAAAAAAAAAAAACTGCCCAAACAATGATGGCCAATGGCCCCATACAAAACCTGTTATTGGAGCTCTTGAAAATATGAGCAAAGACAATGGCAATGACATCAATGCAATATTCTTGTTGAAATCCCTTATTATCAAATAGAAAATCAGCATTGCAAATCCGCTAAAAATAAATACAATAAAATAAATTGAATCATAAACCTGCAATCCGCTTGAATATGAAAAGATTGCAGCAATATGGTACAAAACAGGAGGGTATCTTCCAATTACATCATTAAATCCTTTTGATATGTAAGAAGCTTCCTATCTGAAATTACCGGCATCTTTTACAGCTTCTGCCCTTATCTGGTGCTGGAATGCGTCAGAAGCAAGATAAGCATAGGGAAAATCATGCTTTAACTGATGATTAAAAAGTATTCCGGGACCTATAAATAAAAATATCGCGAAAAAAATTGCCAAAAATATTTTTTCTAAATCAAGTTTGATTTTTATCACCAGATTTAAATTTATTTTTATAAGTATAATACCCAAAATAAATAATAATTAAAATAAATGCTATAAGGGATATAATCTTTCCGTTTCTGTATGACTTTGGCATGTATTCAAAAACTAATTGGCCTTTTTCTCCATCCATATGCAAAGCAGCTA
>CAYOWR010000097.1:0-3835 GCA_964407725.1 uncultured Methanosarcinales archaeon | reverse complement strand
GTTTAAGGCGTATGAATCTAGTATCCTTTCTCCACTTTCCATTTTTTTATTGTAATAATCAAATAATTGACTGCGAAAAAATAAAATAATTATCTATTGCAATGTTTTTACTTTTGCCCTCAACACTTTTGATTCGACATCAGTGGGCTCTATCCGGAGCGCTTCTTCCAGATCCTTCCATGCCTCATTATAAAAGCCCTTTTTTATGTTTCTTTTAGCGTGTTGCACTCTTTTCCTGAGCAATTCTGATTTTGGAGTTGCCTGTGCAATCTCTTTTTGTTGATTTGATTGAATTGTTTCTGGAATGCTTTTTGACTTTTCAATTTTTGCATACACTTTCTTCTCAGGACGTCTTGGATAGGCATATTTTTGATAATTTATTACAGGCTGGGGCATGGTTTTAGGCACAGCAATTCTTAAGGCTGGAGGTTTAGCTATTGTTGCAGTCTGCGTGCTTAATTGCCGCTGAAGATTCGATATCTCCGAGTATATGCTCAAGCTTTTATAAATGTCAAGAAGCTTGATTCCTGCCGGATTTTTTGCAACCAAAAATCCTTCTGGCACCTGGCTGTACAATTCGATGCATTTATCAAAGTCAGCTGCAGCATTTGCAATATCATTTGACTCGATAGAAGACGAGATCTTGCCAATCAGCTGGTTTACTTGCAGCATTAAACCTGCTACTTTTTTTATGAGCTCTGAATCTGTTGTATTTGTCAATTCCTTGTAGAAATCCAAAAGCTGGTCTTGTGCAGCCTTCTTATCCTCGAAGAATACATTCGGAATAGAGTTGGCTAGCGCCTGCATTTCACTGTATAACTTATAAGGCACATCTCGCCTGCCTTCTCTTAAAGCGGCTCTCGCCCTTGCAATTAATTCGCTGATTTTAACAGATTTATTTTTAGCTTCATTATAGGAATTATTCAATAAGCTTGAGAACTGCCTGCTCAAAACCATAAGATGATCATAAAGTTCAGGATTCCATTTGAGCTTTTGTTGCCTTAACGAATCCCACAATTTATGATAAGATTGTTCTGCATTATCGAGGCTGCCCCTTCCCGAGTATTTTAAATTCTCAAAATCCATCTCTGAACTTTTTGGCATTAACAAATCCTGTCTTTTTGGCTTTTCTGCCTTATCAGCATCTGTAATCAGATCTGCCAGCTCCCTATCTAAAAACTCGTCAATGTCCATTTTACAAATAACCCAGATATTTTGTCCAGAGCCCTTCAATCTTTTCTTCAGGCACTTTTTTTTCTCTGGCTTTTTTCAAAAATTCTTCTCTTAAATGGCTCATATTCTCTTGAAGATATTTTCTCCACATACCTTCAATATTTTCGTACGGGATATTCTTCCTTTTCGCCTCTTCGTAAAATTTTTCTTTTGTAATAAGACCTTTTGTAAAGCTTGATTCCTTTCCCTTTGCTGATTCCAGGCCTTCTTTGTAAAGATAAATATAAGGCGTAGTGAATTTATACTCGATCCCGAAAATCTTTTCTTCAACCAAAAAGTCAACTAAAGCCTGTATTGTAGCCAAAGGTATTTTCAGTATTTTTGCCGCTTCCTCAACTGATATCTTATGCTTTTGTTTTACAAGGTCAAAAAGCTCATCGGCTACTGTCCTTATTAAAGTATCGTTAGTTTTTATCATATGGTTCAATTTGATATATGGTATAAAAACTTTAGTTATTTTTCTTTAGTGGCAACTTATTATAGCTAGCACGTCCTTACAGCATCCTGCGAGGTTATGTTGTAACTGACTGCATGTTCGGTATCAAGCTTAAAGTACCTGAATTCATCCCACAAGCCTAGGCTTGATGGCGGCTTTGTTATGTTATACAAGTCATTGCATTGATTTTGATATGCATGCGACCAAAACAAATAATCCACATAGCTTTCTATCCTATCCGGAGAGCTTATTCTGTTTGGGTCCACTAATGATTCGATGCCGCAGCAGCTCGAGTTTGTTATTGTATTAGTGAACCTCATTAAAAAAGTAGGCGCTTTTGAGTTCTCCCAATGCACATAAGTTCCATTTCTCAAATGCTCCCTAACAAACGTTATATTCCATTTGTTAAATTCTACGCTTGATCTTTTTATTTGATTGGTGTATTCTCTATTAGTATTAACAAGATAATATGGGTCGTGAAGCCCTTCAATGCTCAGTGTTGCTGCCACAGTAACATTCTTCTTGTGCCATTCAGCGACATTTGATTTGACTGAAATGTCTATGCTTAAGATTGCATCAACGTTCCAGGGTTTTGTCTGTGATACAGAAACATTGTTTATTGTTATAGTTGTGTTTACATTCAATGTATCTTGCGCCACTTGAATGATCCTGTTGCTCCAATTGATTAATGTGCTGTTTTCCATGATCTTTTTGTTTGTAATAGAGTCTATCAGGACTTTATTGATGGTGCCGTTGACTGCAACTTCCTGGAAAGCAGCATCTAAGTCTGTCAAATAAGCAGATGTAGTATTCATGTAAAATACTAGTGATAGCAAAGTTTTGTAAGTGGTAGCTCTCAAAACAGTTTCAAGATACCTGCTTTGCAAGTCATCAACATACCTATCAACTGCGGTAATTCGAGCAGCAACCGCTCTTGTGTCTTTCTGCAGGCTAACATCTGACTGGGGGGTTGAAACTAAAATGAATATTCCTATGATGGTTATTGCTATGAATGTAAAGAAAATACCTTTCTTATCAGATTTTATTTTTCCCATACAAATACCTCTGCTTTATAAGGGCCCCACACGTTGCTTGTTGTTTTGTTTATAACTCCAAATGTTATTTCTTTTGAAGTCAATAAAAGCGCTGTGCTGTTTTTTGACCTGTTGTGCTCTGCTGAAGGCTCTTTTGGATATATTATTGTTGTGTTTATCCACAACTCATACAAGAATTGCGACGGGATTATATTCTCAGAGACATTTTGCACAAATTTTTCAGCTGTATCAAAGTTTTCTGTCGCATAAAACTCGCCTATCTGCTGCAGCAAGGAATTATCAGCATCTGTTATTGTACCGTTCACCCAAAGTACCCCTCCAATGCCGGCAAATGCATTGTTTAGGTTTTTTATCTTTGTTTCTGAAAGGAAATTCATTAAATCATCAGAAAGCAAACTGACTTGAGCAGGCTGAGGAGCCTCTATGTAAAATGATGCAACGAGAAAAACCCCTATTATAAGCACAAATAATGCAAGCACAGCATCTAATGCGAAGAAATAACCTCTTTTTTTCTGAAGCATTTTATACATTATCTTTAGAATAAGACTATATATAGTTTTTGATTTATTTATTATTATTTTGACAAGTTTCTATTAGTTTTTTAATTCAATAGCATAGATACTCAATAAACATTACTTTAAATTCAACAATACGAGACGCAAGATACAATCATAATATTTAATAAATTGGAGACCCATGCGCTTTCCTAAACAATAATGGGTGAGATGAACGCGAGCTTGCGAGCGTTCTCGCAAGCATTTACCCTCATAGTTATATCATTTCTCAAAAGTAAGCCACAACGGGTCACCTCTTATGGCTGACTAGCACAGGTCGTTCACGTATTTTTTAAATTTATTAATTAGTTTTCATTGATTGAATTCTTATTAATTGTTGATTTTTAATTCGTTATTGGATTTTTTGTCAATGTTTATTGATTAATTTTAATTATTATTGATTGTTTCAGTTTTGTGTGAATTTTTAGAAGTTGATAATGAATTATTATTTCTGGCTGCATGGTCTAGTATCTAAATTCATCGATTCTACTAATTTTTTAGCAATTAATGCTAATTGTCAATGAAAACCATTAATATATTAGTGCTAATTACTAATT
>CAYOWR010000096.1:0-3865 GCA_964407725.1 uncultured Methanosarcinales archaeon | reverse complement strand
CCTATCACCCCAATTGGGCAAGTTACTTGGTAAAGCATCAAGCCTTTGTCTAATTCAACTTGGGATAATACTTTTCCTATAGGATCTTCCAGTTTTGCAACATCTTTTATTTCCGCAACAATTTCATTTATTTTATTTTTATCAATCAAAAGCCTGTCAACCAGAACTATGTTTAATTGTGCCTTGTTGGCTGCTTTGACATCCCTATTATTTGCATCAATGATTTTTTTTGAATTCTTTTGAATTGATTCTGCAATTCTTGATAATGCTTTGTTTTTAGTGTTGGTTGGCAGTATCCCTAACTTGATTGATGCTTCTCTTGCAAGTTTTGACATTTCTACCAAATTCATTTTCCCAATTCCTTGCTTCTTTTTATAGCAGCGTTGATGGTTTTTTCTATTATTTTTTTTGTTTTGTTCTTGTCTAATACTTCTAATCCAGCCAATGTCACTCCTTTTTTTGAAGCAACCATCTTAATCAGTTCTTCTGGACTTAAATTCTTTTCAAGCATTAGTTTTCCAGTGCCTAAAGCGGTTTTAGCAGCTAATTTATAAGCAATTTCCTTTTGCAATCCATGCTTTATCCCTGCCTGTGCCATTGCTTCTATGAAGTAAGCGAAAAAGGCTGGACCTGCGCCGCTTATGGACGAAAGAGCATCTATCAAATCCTCTTTTATGTGAAAAGCGATTCCTGCAGAGTTCAATAATTTTGATACTTCTTTTACGTCTTGTTTTGTTGCATATCTTCCTTTTGAAAATCCTGCAGCCATTTCTCCCACTAAGCAGTTTATGTTTGGCATCACTCTTACAACTCGCTTGTTCTTTAGTATTTTTTCAATATGTTTTAATTTAATGCCAGCAGCGATTGATATTATTAATTGATTTTTTACAGTATCCTTTATTTCATTGAGAACAATATACATATCTTGCGGCTTGACGCAAATAAAAATAATTTCAGAATTTTGTACTGCTTCAACGTTATTTGTTGTTGTTTTTATTTCCTTAAATTTTGATTTTATTTTAATGAGATTTTTTTTATTGTGGTCGCTTGCAATTATTTCTTTAGCTAATTTGTTTTTATAGATGCAGCTAATCAAGGCTGCTGCCATCTTTCCGGTTCCGATGAAGGTGATTGTTTTGGGCATTTTTTGTAATAATGCACTTACTTGTTTTTAAAATTATTCATATTCAAGGACTGCTTTCTTGTGCTTTTCAAACAATCTCTTGTCAATGTACCCATAAACTCCCTGAAGATTGTCTTTAAATTGTTCTGAAGCTATCTTTTCCTTTATTTTTGAAAATCTATCATTAAAATCCACTCTTTCCGATATCTCCTTTTTTACCCATCCGGCAGCTTTTGCTTGTGGAATTAGCATGAAAACATCCCTTATGTCCGCATTTCTGCAGCTCACAAATTTCATCACAACTAATGCTTCTGGATTTACAATTCTCGGCTTCAATTCTTCTGTAATCGTTTTTCCCCTTAGTGTTCTCAAGGCAGAATTCTTGAAAACCCATTCTGCGCTAAACATGGCTTTTGTCTGCCTATCATAAACAATCTTAATCAATATGTCAAAGCTGACTATAAAATTTTTCCTAATTGTTTTTTCGTATCTGAGAAAATCTCCAGAGTACGGGCCAAAATCCGTGTCTTGCGCTTTTTTATAGTCTAATTTGTCAAGCTCTTTTGTTATTTTTTCTGTCTCAGTTTTGTTTTCTGTGACTATATCGCAATCCACAGAGAACCTAGGCAGAGTGTAGGCATTAACTGCATAGCCGCCGATAATCACAAATTTTTGATTCTTTATTTTCTTAAGCGTATCAAAAACTTCCCTTTCCCTAAGCTGTAACAGTTCCATATTTTTTCCTCATGTAGTTGTAGGCGTATGAATACATTTCATTTGATTTTGCTGTTTTTAATGTTTCATCTAAGCACTCAACTTTTAACCCATCCTTGTCGTCAAATTCAATATCATTTACTGGGATTAAAATTACATATTCCCCAATTGTGGAGCCTTCTTTTATATAATTTGGTATATTCCTTTTATTGAAGAACTCCTTCCAATATTTAAAGTCTTTTTTCAAAACTTTAATGAAGTAAGGTGATTTCTCCATGCCTCTCTGAATATACGAGTAATCAGACCATATTTCTACTGCTGATAAATTTGTAAATGCGTAGGGCTTTGAAGCCTCTTTTATCAATTGGGGCACTTTGAAATCCAATAAGCCGTTCACTATTGTTTCTGGTTGTATACATTTGTAAGTGTCTCTTGATTCCTTTATTATCCAGCCTGCTCTTAATAAGATGGAGAATATCTTTTTCCTCATGCTCTGGCTTACAATCCAGTCTAACTCATTTTGCTTAAACTGTTCTCTTGGGCCGTGCTTTGTGAAAAACAAAGAGTATGCCCTCAAGCAATATTGCGGTATTTCGCTTATCATAGTTACCTAATAGGTAACTATCTATTTAAATACTTTTCGGTCTATACCCTAAGAAATGTCTGCTGGAAGATTGAGTAATCAAGGCTGCTGGCATTTTTCCTTGGCGATGAAGGAGATTGTTTTCATATTTTAATTCAAAATTCATTTCCTACGCAAAATATTGGCCTGAACTTGGTTTTGTTTTTTTCGCCAAAAAGCTTTTCCGACAGTATGAAAGACTTATTAGGTTTGTACTTCTGGAGGAAGCTTAAAAACGATTTTGTAAAATTTGGCCTTGCAAGATTTGATTTTATTTCAATTGGAATAATATTGCTGCCTTTCTCTATTACAAAATCGACCTCTGCCATTGATTTTGTGCGCCAATACTTAAGCTCAATGCCGGCTTTCAACAATTCGGAAGCTACAACGTTCTCGTACAAGCTTCCTTTGTCTGACCTGTTTTCAAGGGGCTGGAAATTTTTTATAACTGTGTTCCTAAATCCAGAGTCTATAAAAAACGCTTTTGGAGACTTTACAAGCTCGGTTCTCTTATTTGTGTGGAATGGCAGGCTTCTTGCCAAGACAAATGTCTTTTCAATGATATTCAGATATTTTAACAAATCTTTGTGGTTAAAGCCAGTAATATCTGAAAGCTCTTTATAATTTATAATATTTCCTATCTGGAGGGACAAAGCGTGTATCAGCTTGCTAAGTTTGTAGTCCTCTGGCAAATTCAGAATCTCTTTTATCTCTTTAAGAAAATAAGTATTATAGATATTTTTCAATACAATTTCTTTCTCTGATTTGTCATCTGACAGCACAACTCTTGGATAACCCCCGTATATGCAGAATTCGTTAAAATATGGCATAATCCGGTTTATGATAGTCCTTGTAAGTTTTCCTCTTTTCAAAATGTTGCACAAATCCTTATTTTTGTAGTTAAGATATTCTTCAAATGAGAATGGGTACAAAGTGAATATAAATATTCTGCCAACGAGAAATTTTATGCTTTGTATTGACAATTCGCTTGCTGATGATCCTGATATTAGGATTTTAGCTTTGCAATTGTCATAAATATACTTTAAATTCTTGCCGCCTTCTTTCGCATACTGGAATTCGTCTATGAAAATGTAGTCATGCTTTTTCACATACAGCTCAATAAAGGAATTAATGTCCTCGCTGAATAATTCTAGTGTTTGCCTGTCCTCAAAATCGAGAAATACCGCATTCTTGCAGCTTTCATAAAAATACTTAAGAAGGGTGGTTTTTCCTGATTGCCTTGGGCCTATGACTGCTATTATCTCACGCTTGTTAAGATATTTCCTTATATCATCTTCCAAAAATCTCTTTATATACATCTTACCCCTGCTAAAATTATATTTTTAGTAATAAAAGTAGGGCTAATATATAAAGGTTGTGATTTTAAGAGTGATTTAGGCAATCAA
>CAYOWR010000095.1:0-3899 GCA_964407725.1 uncultured Methanosarcinales archaeon | reverse complement strand
ATAATGGAGTCATTGAAAAAAAGATTTATTACATGCTCGAAGATGCCAAAGAAGCGCGAGACAAAGCAATAAAACTTATAGAAAAGCTTGAAGACGCAAGATCTGACAGAGGCAATGTAAATTATGAAGTTGCTCAGGCAGTGGCAGAAAGAACTGCAAAAAGCTCAATTGACAATGCAAAGGAATTCATTGAAGTTATGAGGGCGTTGATTAAGTAATTTAAGTATTGAATGATATTTTTGCATTAAAAAATGTTAAAGGCAATGGTATATATAACACCAGCTTTTAACTCATAACCAACTGCGGCCTATAGCTTGCTTCGCTGTAGTTTCTAATCATGAACAGAAACATTTAAATAATAGTAATGGTTACCATAACTAAAATGAGAAGCAAAGAAAACGAGATATTAGAGCTTTTTTTTAACAGCTCCAAGCACTGGCGCTTTGAAAAAATACTAAAAAAAGCAAAGATCGGCAGGCCGCAATTGACCCGATGGCTCAGGGTATTTCAAAAGGAAGGAATGATTAAAAGAGTTAAGAAAAAAGGCAAAATGCCATATTATGTGCATGATTTCCATAACCCAAAGTTTGACATTAGAAAAAAATTGTATGCCAGGCAAATATTGGCATCAAGCGGGCTTTTAGAGCATCTCGCATCTTTGAAAAAAGCAAAGGTGATCATCCTATTTGGCAGTTTTTCCCGTTCTGATTGGTACAATCACAGCGATATAGACATATTTATCTATGGAAGCGATGATGATTTTGAGCAAGGCAAATATGAGCTAAAGCTTCACAGAGATATACAAGTGCATACCGCAAAAGATAAAAAGGATCTCAAAAGAATGAATAAACTGCTCCCATATATAGTATCTGGAGATTATATTAAAGGATCAATACAAGACTTGGGAGTTGAAGTTTATGCGAAAACCTAAAACATTGGAAGAAACCTATCAATCCTGCACAGCAGATGGATACATTAATGAAATCAGGGAAGTAAACTATGATAAAATAAAATCCCTCATGCAAAACGCCGAGACAAGCATCAGAGCTGCAAATATTGTCATTAAGGCAATTCGCGAGCAGGATAAAGAGTGGATGAACGTGTTCTTAAATCACTATGATGCGCTGCGAATTTATGCAGAAGCCTTGTTGCAGTTTGATAAATTGGATATTCCAAATCATGAATGCCTCTTTGCAAGCCTTTGCATTAAACACCCCCAGCTTAAACTTGATTGGAACTTCTTAAATAAAGTCAGAAGAAAACGCAATGGAATTAATTATTACGGCGAGCAGGTAAGTTTTGACGAGTGGAAAGCAGCTGAGCCTCAATTTAGACTTTACATTTCCGCTCTGAAAAAGGGAATTAATGAGAGGTTAAGCGAGTCTGAAGAGAATGAAGGAACTGCGCAAAATAAGGGAAAAAATGTCTAAGCTGCCGAAGGAATAATTTCTGAAGGAATTAGCATAAACCAGAGGGGAGTTTAAAGACACGCAAAAATGTATGGCATGAAAAATGTTTGATAAAAATGACTTTCAAATGCATAGGGATGTAATAGATTTTAAAAACGAAAGGTATATATACTATCTTAGATATAGATACTAATATCTTAATTATAGATAATAAAATGCAGAAAACAATAGTAATCAGAAAGGGCATGGAAAACGAAAGCAGGATTTACATTTTTGTTCCTTTCGAGGCTGACTATAAAGACAAGATTCTCTCTTACCTAAGCAGATCTCTTGGCAGGAAAGTCACTATAAACTCCATAAAGGGGGATTTAGGACTTTCATACGGCTCTTTGCATTACGCTATTCAAAAGCTTTGGAAAGAGAAAATAATAAGCATAGAAGAAGTTGGCAATTACAAATTGCTCTCTTTAAATTTTAAAAACATGCTGACTATCGCAGAATTATCACGAATATCTGTGAAGATTACTCAAGAGATAACAAATCAAAATAAAAAATTGAAAAAACTTAATGAATTGATTATCAATCTTAGAAAGTATCAGGAAATCCTCTCAATAGTTCTTTTCGGCAGCCATGCAAAGTTAATGGCGCATGAGAAAAGTGATATAGATGTTTTAGTAATTTTGGGAGTAAAATATCAAAAAAACGGAGCGTTGATTGATAGAGTTAAAAGTGATATAATTTCTTTCGGAACTAAAGAGTTCTTAGATATACAATCCTTTATTGTTGATTATACCATCTTTAAAAGTATGTTAGAAAGCAAGGAAGAAATCAATGTGGGGAAAGAAGCCTTAAAAGATGGCATAGTGCTTGACGGATTTGAAAATTATTGGAAAATGGTAGGTGAGATAATTGAATAAGGAAATCAGGATGAAAATAGAAGCTTACAACGAGCTGTACAAACAGCTTAAAGAAGATAAAGAAATTTTTGAGATCTGATGGTTGGTTTTTGACAGATAATTATTAACTCAAAACCAGCTGCGGCCTATAACTCGCTTCTGTATAATTTCTTGTCAAATACTGCACATAATTTTTGTTGTTTGCAGCGGATTCCGTGTCATGCTTGAGCACAACTGTAAATTTTTTATTTGTTGAGTTTAATGCCTGATTAACTTCAGATGTTAAGTCCCATGTGTGATTTGTTTTAGGCAGCCCGCTATTAACCCTGTTTAATACTGTATAGCCATCTGCCAATGTGCAGTTCCCGCTCAACAGAACCCCATTATTCTTCCATTTTGCCGGCTGGTTGATCCAGTTAATTGCAAGTTCGTTAAAGTCAACATTGAAGCAGTACCAAGCCTCTATAACTGAGCCGACAACCGAGCTGCCTGTCTGGAAAACATATATCCCAAGCTCTGCATCATTCACGCCTGGCAGCGGAAAATCGCTTAAATCAAATCCAAGATAAGACCTGTCGACGGCATTTTTCTTGTCATTCGCCATCATGTAGATTCCAGTTCCAAAATTCTTGGATGGCTGTGCCATTGCGGCTTTTGAGTCTTTAGTTGGCTCGTATATTGTCACTTGCTGCGCTGAGGTCAGATAAACCAAAACAATCAGCAAAAATCCCAGCAACATTATTTTCTTAATTTTTACCACCCCTTTTTATTAACTGAGGGCCAAAAACTTTCTTTCATTTAAATTTTTAGTTTCACTAGAGAATAAGGAATGTTAATCCAGAGGAGTTTTTGGACGAACTTTAATGATGATAAAATTGGCCGGCTCGGATTATAGATAAATTTAAATAGTTAAACAGTTAAACTGTTATACTGGTGATGCAAAATGCAAGAAGACTTGGTTAAAATGTCTCCAAAAGGACAGCTAGTTGTGCCCAGAGAAATAAGGGTTAAAGAAGATTTCAAGCCTAGTGATAGGTTTGTTGCGTTTGGCGTTAAAGGCGGCGTTTTATTCAAAAGGGTGGATATACCTAATATAAAGGCAGAATTTGAATCTTTATCAAAAGAGATAGCCAAACAATTTAAAGAAGGGAAGGTAAAAGAAAAAGATGTGGAAGGGGCTATCAAATGGGCAAGACGAAAGCAGCACTAGATACAAATATACTTATTTCTGCATTAGGCTGGAAAGGAAATCCTAATAAAGTATTCAGCAAAATTGTTAATGAAGAAGCTGAGCTTATCATGTCAAACGAGCAATTTGCTGAATTATCAGAAGCATTAGATTATCCAAAATTTCAATTTACAGATGAGCAAAAAGACAAATTCAAATCATTAATTTTAGAAATAGCAACGTTTGTCAAACCAACGGAAAAGATAGACGCTGTCAAAAACGACCCGGATGACAATGTGATTTTGGAAGCTGCTGCAGCAGGTAATGCTGGTTATATTGTTACTGGCGATCCTGATTTGCTTGTGTTGAAGGAATTTAAAGGGATTAAAATAGTTAAAGCAAAGGAGTTTTTGGAATATATTCATC
>CAYOWR010000094.1:371-3899 GCA_964407725.1 uncultured Methanosarcinales archaeon | reverse complement strand
CCTTTGAACTCTCCTGAGTGAGTTCCGAGATCACAGGCAGCATTGCCGCAGGCAAAAGACAAATGAACATCCTCGGCAGGCTGATTACGGAAAGCGTCCTTGATGTTCAGCGTAATTTCCTTGTCTGTTTCATCAGCTGCACAGTATGTTTCAAGATCAGCGCTTCGTTCAGGCTCAAACACTGTTGAAAGGACAGACCTTCTTGAGGGCTTGTTTTGCTCAATTGCTCCCTGGAATGCAAACTTGAAGCGATACTCGTCGTGATTTGCCGTGGGATCATCATAGATGGTTACTAAAATGGGGAAGGTGATATCATAAGTAAAATGCCAGATGTTCCAGCACACCAAGGATAAAAGCTGGGCGCCTTGCTCTGCATTGCTTCTCAAAAACCGGCCATCATTGGGGCGAATAAGCATCCTGAACGATGAATCATTTTTTGCCTTGAAGGAAACATGCATATCAGGATAGGCTTCTTCGCCAATGTCCCAGACATAATGAAGGCCATAATAGGAATCCTTGAAAGAGGTTCCTTTTACTGCATCAACAATATCATTTTCATCATACTCTGAGCCTTGTATCTTGATGAAATCAAAATTTTTCGTGATTTTTTCCTTGAGCTTGCTTTCAACCCGTTTCACTTCCCAGGTTTTTCTTCCGCACCTTATTTCTGAGCCCGTATAGGGAATCTCATTTTCATCTGTCATGGCAATAAGGTCAAGAGCTTTTTCTTCAACGAATTTGTCTTTTTCCTCGCTTCGCATAATTTGTTGAGCAAGATTTATGGCTTTTTTGACTCTGATAGGCAGAATGATTTTGAACTGCTCCAGATTAGTGTTTACTTCCCCTGTTGATTTTTTGGTGACGGTTAATGGATAATGTACATCTATCAAAGTATTTTCCTCATTTAATGAGGTTTTGATGAGTGGCTTTTCCCTTTCTGGAACAATATCAAAGGAGCTTTCAAAAGAGGAGAAATCGAGGCATGAAGCAAGATTAGTATCCAGGTATTGGTTTATTTGGCCTGCAACATACTCCTCTGTTGGAATGAAGCTTTTGCCTTCAATCCACCAAAAAGGGACCTGATAGGTATTTACCGGAGTTTTTTCGTAAAACAACAGGGGATTATTCAGCTCTTCAGGCACATAAATATGGCCTCCATTCTGGCCAAGCAGATAAACTGCTTCTTTTGCCGATGATTCAATGCAGGTATTGACAAACTGCAGAATTGGCTGGTACTCAGGAAGAACAAGCTGCTCTTCAGGCACTGTTGTGCGTAAAGCAAAGTAGGTTCCTGCAATGATAAGCAGAATGATTCCTATAATTATGAAAAACGTAATCTGCCCCTTTTTATTCATTTTTCCTCTTTTTACTATAAAATAGCTCTCTGCCTATATGTGGTAACCTGATCCTATATGATGGAGTTTATAAATTTTATTGAAAAATGTGACTTTAACATTCCGCAGTGCTTTTAGGCACTTTCCATGCGAAGCATAGGTTTTGCTTATCCGCCTAAAAATGTTGTGACAAAAACTCCGATAAGTTCAATGAAATTCAGGCCTGTTTGGCCTAGCAAGTCAGAAAGGATACCAGCTTTTTTTATTCTCTCCAATCTGATAAACTCATTAAGTTGGTCCCTATTTCTGAATTCCCTCTTGTCTGACCTTTGTAACGTGGAAGAATAGTATTGTTCAATGTAATTGCTTGTTGGAGGAACATTTCTATCCGCTAGAAATAAAGTGTAATGTTCCCAATCTCTTTCTATCCGATCTATGATTTTTTGTATAGATTTTGGATAGAACTGATAAATAGTTTTAACAAACTCAAACTTTTTTCTTGCCTTGCCGAGTGCATAATTTTTGTGCTCGGAAACGTGATTCTTTCTTCTCCTTGCTTTCTTACGCTCTAGCTTTTCCTCAAGCATTTTCTTCTGTAACTCGACATCCTTTGCCTCTCTTACAACAGGATCTTTGATTTTTGAGAGGATTTTCAATCCTCTCTTAACAAACATGAGCAAGTCCTTTCTTGGATAAAAGATGTCGTATAGTTCCTGTTTTTTTAGTTCGTCTGTAAGATGAAGTCTCTTATGGCCAACTATATAGCCGCATTCTTCTTTGAATGCCTTTTTTATGTTTGCGAATAAGTGTCCTATATCCAGTTGGTAGTCCATTTTTAGGTCATTGTTTATTATGTTTGGGTACATGATGTCCCCGTCTACAATCATGGCTTTTTTTGGCTTGTCTTTTAGGTTTCTGATTAAGAATCCCTTAATAGACTCTGTTGATTTGTCAGGAGCAAGCTCTTCAGCCACGGGCTGTTTTAGCTTCAAGTCTCGTAAGGTAAGGCGCTGGAAGCGTTTGCCTCCTGCGCTCACCTCTTGCTCGTCATAAACATAGTAGCCGGAGCAATTCTCGTTTAAGATTGCTGGCTCCTGCAGAACTGAAGTCCTGTTTTTGTACCATCTGCTTATACTCATATGGCTGTACTTTTTGCCTACAGCTGATTCAATAACCTCTGTCGTCTTAATCAGAGATGTTTTGTTGCATTTTATTTTCACAGCCAAATGTCTTATTTGTTCTTTGAATTGGCTAAGCAAATTAAAGATTTGTTCTGCATCTATCGACCATCTGCTGCCGCAATCGGGGCACTCAAATTGTCCGATTTTTAGGCTCATGCCTATTTCTTTTAGTATGAATGATTCGCTTTCATGGAAGCCATTCCATTTGGTCTTCAAGGACCTGCAATCAGGATTTGTACAAATCCTGGTTTTCTGTCTGAGAATTCCTTTTTTGTCTAGAAAAATTTCTCCTCTATAGTTCCTGCATTGGCTGTTTATCAAGGCAGCAAACCTTCGTTTCATCACATCGCTTACACTTTCAACTTCGAAAAAATCCTCAAGTTTGCTTTCTACCTCTTGTATCATCATTTTTCAACCTCTTTCGAAAAGTTTTTAAGAACTCTTAACAGCTAACGCTATCAACGAGTTGTGTGCTGGATGGTGGAAGTTAGCCTACAAGGCTTTTCTTCCTCATCATTCTTGTTTATAGAACTCAAAATAATTAAGGTTTACCTATATTTCGACTGGAGATTTGGACTGAAAAAGCACGGGCTATTGTGAAAGTCACGGAATATCAAGCATTAGTATTATCAACATTCGCTCCAAATGCCGAAATTTCTCCAACAAAGGATGAAAACCGCCTTTGGGAAAGAGTTGATGTTTTAAATTTACATGAACTAGATATTGGAACAATCGTTTTTTTGAGAGGAAGACATTTTGGATCAGATTATCGAATTAGAATTAATGATGAAAATGTGGATGTTTGGAGAAATTCAAATGCAAATGGTTTAAAAGGTCCTTTAGAAAGTATTGTTTCTTGGTTGGGGTCTCCAGAAGGTGTAAAGGTTGAAGAAGGTATTATCAGAATGGGAAGGTACTCGTTGATGCCTTATTTTTCTTACGATAAATCAAAACCTCCTCTAAAAAGCGTAGTAAATCCGATTGATATTTGGGGAGATGCATATCTTTTAATC
>CAYOWR010000094.1:0-361 GCA_964407725.1 uncultured Methanosarcinales archaeon | reverse complement strand
GCAATAAAGTAATCTCATCCTTTTATTTTCTTTCAATAATTCTTATTCATAATAGAAATTGACCTTCTACTCTACACTGATTTAGATATATTTAGAACTACTTCTTCCCTGCAGGCTTTGCTGCTGGTTTACTTTCAGTCTTCGCAGCTGGCGCTCCTTTTGCCGGTGCTCCTCCCTTCGCTTCTGCCCCTGCAGCTGCTGCTTCTGCCGGCAATAATTCCTTGATCATGGCATCTGGGATGCCAACTTCGATCATCCTCTTCTTGATGACTGATCGTTCTTTTCCAGCTAATTCTGCAATGATGGCTTTTGCCTTTGCCTCAAATTCTGCTTTTCTCTTTTCAATCTCTTCTGCAAGCTT
>CAYOWR010000093.1:0-3935 GCA_964407725.1 uncultured Methanosarcinales archaeon | reverse complement strand
CTTTAAGGACTATGCCTACCTCTGCTAATCTTGTATCGCATGTGTCAGCAGCATCAGCAGAATTGCACGCTTCTATTTGAAGTTCTGATAAAGTTGATTTTGATTGAGTTTGTTGTTCTTGGCAACCATTAGCGATTACGACAACTATCAAAATAAGAAATAGAAAAATTAAACTAGCTTTCTTCATCTAATCCTCTTTTTTATCAATATTGAAATAATTAAATTACTAATATATAAACCTTCTGCTAGCAACATAAACTATGCTCACTACAACATGCTGCTTTATAGCCTTCGCCATACGCCACATCCAAACCATCGCATAAGCCACCACTTTGGGCATTTTGGCATATGTTAAAATTTGCGAAAGCAAATAATTTTATGTTGTTAAGGTACAAAACACCTCCAGTCTTATTGATGCCGTTTATTCCTCTGCTTAGATTTCCAACAACTTTTGGTATAGAAACTGTGTAAAAACTATTTTTTGACTGCACAAATAGTGTAGAGTTTAGTATTGTTAAAGAATAGTTAATAGTGTTATCAAGCCTGTCTGGAAGCTCAAATGTTCTTACATATCCGTCTTCGACATTGGCTGCGATAAATAATTCTTTTTGCACTTTTAATGCAACGTCTCTTATAGCTTCCTCTTCTTTCTGGATTCTGAAATCCTTTAGCTGGTCAAGTGATGCGATTTCAAAGGCTATAGCTATCAAAAAAGCTAATCCTACTAGCATAAAAAACTCTGCACTAATTTGCGCTTTAGAAACCATAAACCACCTCTTTTTTATCTTAATTCGAAGTTATTTGGACATAACCATCTTCTGCCTTAATTGTTATAATATGAATGCCTGGCGATTTTGGCAGAGTGCCGCTCATATTTACAGAAGCTATTTGCACGATTTCTGCAATGCCCTGATTTGTCCTCATTTTGAATATAACCTCTTTGCCTGATATGTTAGTGGATTGTATACTCTCAGGAAAATTAAGCTTCAAAGTTGTTTGGGAAGGCCTACCCAAGTAATAAACGGAATCTGACGAATCAACGATCTTTCTTGCAATTTGCATTGCCTGACCTGTTCCTACAGCATCTTTTGAATCTGATGAATAGGTGTAATAGATCAACAGCAAAGGCAGCACCATTAAGGTTGCGAATCCCATAATAAGCATGTACTCTACACTTACCTGCGATTTTAAATGCATTTTACCGCTTCTTTTTTTGTTTCTGCAATTTTGGCTTTAATGCAGATTCTTTTACTAGTTTTTCTATCTTTTTGCCATCTTCCTTAAATCCAAATTCTTCGCTTATTTTTAGGACTCTGAAAGAAGCTACGATAAATGCGATATAGGCAAATACAATGAAAATGTATTCTGGATATGTGCCAAGCCCTTCCACACTTATTTCTTTGCCTGATATACTCCTTGCAGTCTGCCATACAGAAAAAATCACAATAAAAGCCAGGCAGACAGCAAAATTATCCATATACCTTCTTATAGAGCCATCGCTCAACCTGTTTCTTGCCTTGGAAATCAATAAAAGAGAAGCAATTCCAAAAATTACTGTTGTAACACTAACTACTACCAAATGGACCATCAAGATTCACCTCCTAAATCTATTCTTGCGTCAGAAAATTGAGTTAACTCATCAAGCAATGATTGATCTGTTTCCTTGTCTAATGTTAATATAACTCCTTTTATTTTCCATTCCCTCATTTTTCCTGTGAGAAAATGTATAAACCTTGCAACAGTCGCTGGCTTGTTGAAAAGAGTAAGTGTATTCAAAGAATCAAAAATCAGGAATTTATCAATATTTGGCAATGCCTTGATAGCCTGATCCATCGCTACAGATATATCACTTAACTTTTCCGGGCTCCCAATATACAAGCAGTTATCAACCTTCTTTACGCCAATATTAGAAGCTGCATCAATAAAAATAACAAGCCTTGAGTCAATGTTGCTGTTTGCAAGATTTCTCTGCATAATCTCATACGGCTTGTTTAAAGTTACATAAACTCCAGGAATATGCTGCTCACTAATCAAGAATCTGACAACATCTATAGCAGTTTTTTGATAGTTTTTTGCATCAACTGTTATCAAAAGTATATAGTCTCCCAAAGATTGGGTCTGCTTTTTAAATGTCTCTATAACCTCTTGCATTTACACCACTTTTTTTCTATACAAGTCTAATACAGTGCATATAAACTTTTCGAATTAATTTTTAAAAACATAAATCTTTTATATAAGTATAGATAAGAATATGAAAAAAGGGTGATTATTTGACAGAGCTTATAAAAACAGGCACGCCTGGCTTAGACCAGGTCCTGAAAGGCGGTATAAGAAAGAATTCTAATGTGCTTATAACAGGCGCTCCGGGAACTGGTAAGACATTAATGGCCTTGCAGTTCATATACTATGGTGCAAAAGATTACAATGATAACGGGATATTTATATCCACAGAAGAGAGCTTGGAAGTGCTGGACCACAGCGCTAAAAATCTTGGCATGACCGAGCTTGATTCTTTGGTAAGTAAAAACAAGATATTTTTTGTTCAAAAGCCCATAGTCACCTTAAGAGGAGGAATTTCATCAATAAAAGGCCTGGTTGATGCAATAAAAAAGAATAATATTAAGAGAGTAGCGCTTGACTCTTTAATATTCTTCGAGTATCTTTATCCAAAATTTGATGGCGACAAGATGGAATTCAGAAGGCAAGTCTTGCTGTTTATGCAGGAGATGAAAAAAGCCGGAGTCACTTTTATAGTCGTTTCTGAAAGATCCGTAACAGATTTTGACAGATTAGTTTATGATATGATGGATTTTGTGTTTGAGGGAATAATCTTGCTTTCAAGAATAAGAAAAGGCTCTTATTTTGAAAGAGTTATAACAGTTGCAAAATTAAGGGGGCAGGAGCACAGTTTGGATGTTTATCCAGTCACTATAGGAAAAGATGGCATGAAGGTGCTGTTTGACCAGACTCCTTTTTCCTTGGTGGAGAAGGAAGAAGGGTTTAAGTAAAGATTTTAAGTTCCTTCCTGCCAGCTTTCAAGATATTGTTTTTGTTCTTTTGTAAGTGAATCAATTTCAATTCCCATTGCTTCTATCTGTAGTTTAGCAATATGGTTGTCTATATCCTCCGGAAGCTGAATGACTTTTATTGGAAGCTTTCCCTTGTTTTTCACTGCATATTCACATGCAAGTGCCTGCCCGCAAAAGCTTGTTGACATGACTTCGCTTGGATGGCCCTCGGCAGCAGACAAATTCACCAAACGGCCTTCACCGCAAACAAAGATCTTCTTACCATTAACCAAATATTCATCCAAGAACGGCCTGACTCTTCTTGATTTTGCAATTTTCTTTAAGCCATTGATGTTGATTTCTGCATCAAAATGACCAGAATTGGCCAAAACTGTGCCGTCTTTCATCAGTTTCATATGCGCGATATCAATCACGTTTTTGTTGCCTGTTACTGTTATGAATATGTCTCCAATTTTAGCGGCTTCATTAATAGTCATGACCCTAAAACCATCTAAACTAGCTTGCAACGCTCTAAAAGAATTGACTTCAGTAACAATCACATTTGAGCCCATGCCTTTTGCTTTTAGCGACACACCTTTTCCACAATCACCATACCCTACAACTACTACATTCTTGCCTGCGAACAGAATATTTGTTGCCCTCAAAATACCGTCTATTGTGGACTGGCCTGTCCCATAGAAGTTATCTAATAAATGCTTCGTCTTGTTGTCATTTACGGCAACCATAGGATATTTCAATGCCCCGTCTCTCTCCATTGCCCTTAATCTTATAATGCCTGTTGTTGTTTCCTCACAGCCAGCAATTATATCTTTGATCAAGTGCTGATGTTTTTTATGAATCTCAGAAACTAAATCGCAACCATCGTCTATTGTTATATGCGGCTTGAATGCTATGACATTGTTGATG
>CAYOWR010000092.1:0-3975 GCA_964407725.1 uncultured Methanosarcinales archaeon | reverse complement strand
ATCGTATTCAGAGTCTCGAGATTTCAAAATCAAGCAGATGCGCAGGACCTTCTTGAAACAAGATTTAATATTGTTGTAGGTTATAAGGGCACAATAAACATTTTAAGAGTTTCGACTTCCCCGTTCAACACAACACGGCAGATAAGGAGGTTAAGGAGAGCGCTGGAATCTATAGTTCAATAATCATTTATTTGTTCCCTTTTTCTTAATTTTTTCCTTTAATTTTCCAACCGCTTTCTTAATATGCTTATGCGTTCCTTTAATGCCTCTTTCTATTACAGGGCTCCAATAGCCAATACCTGTTTTTGGAGGCTCAATCCTGCCCCACCATTTCTCAAAGAACATTGTATGCTCTATCCTGTATTTTGGCGGCATTACTGGAGTTTCATCTGCATAGCCAATTGTTATAATCGCTTGCACATTCACATGCTCCGGCAAATTGCACAGTCTTCTTATCTCTTCTTCATCAAATGCGCCGACCCAGCAAGTCCCCAATCCCAAAGAATGAGCTGTTAGCAGCATATTTTGTATTGCTGCTGCTATTCCTTGTATTGTGTAAAGCCTTACGCCTCTAGTTCCATAATACCTTTCCATTTTTTCCGGCTCTGCAACCATAACAATATGAATTGGAGCGTCTTGCATCCAAAATTGCTGTGTGCAAGCTTCTGCAATTGCCCTTCTCTTATCTTCATTCTTCACAACAATGAACTTGCAATTGAAAACATTTCCGGCAAAAGGAGCATATTGTCCAGCCTGCAGAATTTCAATAATGTTATCCCAGGGAACAGCCTTGTCTTTGTATTTTCTTATAGATCTTCTTGTTCTTATGCAATCAAAAACTTCCATAATCCATTTTTAAATAAACTCATTTAAATAATTAACTAAAAAATCTATAACAAAATTAATAAACACAAAAAAGAAATCTTGCTGTATGGAATACTCCCAACTAGTCAAAGTCTATGAAGAGTTGAATAAAACAACAAAAAGACTGGAAAAAACTCACATAATAGCAGAATTCTTGAAAGAAATAAATATTGAGGATATGGAGTATGTAATGCTTCTTCTTGAAGGCAGAGTTTTTCCTAATTATGATCCAAGAGAAATAGGAATTGCAGCAAGGACAATGCTAAAATCTTTGAGCGCAGCAACTGGGATTAGTGTTGAAAAAATAGAGAACGAATGGAAAAAACAGGGGGATCTAGGGCTGGTTGCTGAAATTCTTGTCAAAACAAAAAAACAATCGACATTGAATTCTACAAAACTCACGGTAAAAAAAGTTTTTAATAATATCAGGAAGCTCGCAGAACTGCAAGGTGAAGGAACAGTGGAAAGAAAGGTTCAATTGATTGCAGAATTGATAACTTCGGCAAAGCCTATTGAATCAAGATACATTGTCAAGACAATACTTATGGAGATGCGCCTTGGCGTTGGTGAAGGTGTAATGCGGGATGCGATTATATGGGCTTCTTTTGGAAAGGAGATTGGCATACAATACAAGAAGGAGGAAAATGATATAGGCATTGAGGGCAGGGAAAAATACACCAAATACGCTGATGCCGTCCAAAGGGCTTACGATTTGACTAACGAATTTGCAGAAGTCGCAAAGGCAGCAAAAAAAGGGCTTAAAGACCTGGAAAATATCGGAATGAAAGTAGGAATTCCTATTCAGGTTATGCTCTCCTTGAAAGTTGACACAATCGAGGAAGGCTTTGAGACAGTTGGAAAGCCCTGCGCTGTTGAATTCAAATATGATGGATTTAGGATACAAGCCCATAAGGACGAAAAAGGCAACATAAAATTATTTACTCGAAGGCTTGAGGATGTTACAAAACAATTTCCCGATGTTGTTGAGTTTGTGAAGAAAAATGTCCGCGCAAAAAGTTTCATCATAGATTCAGAAGCAGTGGGCTACAATAAGAAAACAGGAAAATATCTTCCTTTCCAGAATATTTCGCAGAGAATAAAAAGAAAATATTATATTGAAAAAACGTCAGAGGATTTTCCAGTTGAACTGAATGTTTTTGACATAATCTTTCATAATGGCAAAAATATGATTTCCGAGCCATTTGAAAAAAGAAGAAAGTTATTGGAAAAAATTGTAAAGCAGGAGTCAAAAAAAATTGTTCTAACAAGATATTTGAAGACAGACGATGAAAATAAAATTGAAAAATTCTTTAAGGATGCTTTTGAGGCAGGAAACGAAGGATTGATGTTTAAGGCGCTCAATGCACACTACAAGCCTGGGGCTAGAGTCGGCCATATGGTGAAATTCAAGGCCATGATGGAAACTCTTGACTTGGTCATAGTTGGTGCTGAGTGGGGGGAGGGGAAACGTTCAAAATGGCTGAGCAGTTATACGATCGCTTGTTTGGATGAAAATAATTATTTTGTCGAAATAGGAAAAGTAAGCACTGGCTTAAAAGAAAAAGAAGAAGAAGGCTTGAGTTTTATGAAGATGACGAGATTGCTTAAGCCACTTATAATTTCAGAAAAAGGCAAAGAAGTAAAAGTCAAGCCAAAGATTGTGATTGAAGTTGGGTATGATGAAATACAGAAATCACCGACATATTCTTCTGGATTAGCTTTAAGATTTCCCCGTGTAAAATCACTTAGAATAGATAAAGGTCCAGATGAAGCTTCTAGTTTGGATTATGTGAACAAATTGTATGCAGGGCAGAAGAAATCATAATAACAAACCTTTAAATATACTCAAAAAATACTTCTTAAAATGATAGTCGGCTTTGGTTTCACAAAATTAAGCGCGGAAAGGCATGAAGCAGCAAAAGGAAAGATAGACATAAACAATAATGTGACTATCAAAGACATCAAGGAAGATGACCTTTCTCTTGGCAAAGACAAGCAAACTGTGCTTAGATTTGTGTTTGAGTTCACTTCAAAATACGAGCCTTCTGTTGGAACAATTTTGTTTGAAGGCGAGCTTCTTTACATGGAAGAGCCGAAAAAAGCAAAAGAATTGCTAAGCTCATGGAAAAAAGACAAGAAAATTCCAAAAGAGCTCATGCAGGGCATGCTTAACACTATTTTGACAAAGTGCAATGTGCAGGCTTTAATTCTAAGCCAGGAAGTCAATTTGCCGCCGCCAATCCCATTGCCAAAAGTCCAGATACAGCAGCCAGCAGACAAGAATTATATAGGTTAGAAATTTTTTCTTTGGCATCAATAAAACTCATTAAATAAATTACGAATAAAGAATTTAAAAAATCTTAAACGACTTCTATAAGCTAGCATGAAGGAATTAATCCGTTTGCGCTCAATTCCCTTAAACTTTTACATGGAGTGGGAAGAGATAGTTATACTTAAAGAGCAAGCAGATGTCCCATTTATGATTTTATTAAAATTTTTTTAAAGTATGGTTATTTTTTTCAACCCCCTTTCCCCTTTCCAAAAGATTTATAAAACTATATCTCTATCTAATACCCAAAAATGCCAGAAAAAGAACTCAAATTAAAGGTTGCAGAAGCAATCCAAGATGACGTAAATAAAGGAATTGTTAGAATAGACTCTGGATATTTGGCAGAAGTAGACATAAAGCCAGGCGACATAGTTGAGATAGAAGGAGAAAGAAAGACTGTTGCAATAGCAGACAGATCTTATCCAGGTGATATAGGCTTAAACATTATAAGGATGGATGGCATTATAAGAAAAAATGCCAAAACAGGCATAGGTGAGATTGCAAAAATCAGGAAAGCAGTTGTCAAGGAAGCAAAGAAGATTATAATCGCTCCTGCAAGAAAAGGCATAGTCATAAGGGCTTCTCCGGAAATATTCAAGCAAGGCTTGTTAGGAAGAGCCGTTGTAAAAGGCGATATAGTCTCTTTGGGAGGGGCAAAAAGGCGTAAATCAACTATGATGGGCAACCCATTCTTTGACGAAGATATTTTCAGCATACTAGATGAAAGCATGATGGGCATAGGCTTTGGTGACATAAAATTTGTTGTTGTTGACACAAACCCC
>CAYOWR010000091.1:0-3988 GCA_964407725.1 uncultured Methanosarcinales archaeon | reverse complement strand
AAGGAGTGCAGCCAATTCTTAATAAGGGAGTTATAATACTTCCTTTGACAGAGCCGAAAAGATTGATAGAGATGGCTGTTTAGAAGTACAAAGATTCATTTAAAATTATGAAATGCTCCCATCGGGAAATGCATGCGGAAGCAGTGACATGCGAGGCTTCGCGATGCCTCGCTCGCCATTTACCCGCTTGCCGCAATTTGAACCCGAGTCACTGCCTCGAGAAGGCGGTATGATTGGTTGTCCAGTCTTTTTTCGAGGGCTTGAGCGAAGCGAAACCCTCGCTTTTCCCAAGGCTTTTCGCAAAAGGCTTCCGGACTACACTATGGGAGCATAATATTCCAGAATAAGAAGGGGTTTTTAAAATTATTCTTATTTCTTTTCCTTGAAATCCAAAGCGCATGAGTTTATGCAATACCTCTGTCCCGTCTCTGTCGGACCATCATTAAATACATGCCCCAGATGGCTGCCGCATTTCCTGCACAAAACCTCTGTTCTTATCATTCCATAAGAGAAATCTTTTTTTAATTCCACATTCTCTCTATTCTTGGGCTTATCAAAGCTAGGCCATCCTGTTCCGGAATCAAACTTTGTGCCTGACGAAAATAATTCTGCTCCGCAAGCGCCGCAATGATACATTCCTTTTTTCTTGTTATGAACATACTTGCCAGTAAACGCAGACTCTGTTCCTTTCTCTCTTAGAACACGATATTGCTCTGGAGTCAATTTACTTTTCCACTCTTCCTCTGACTTGGGGATTGATTTCATTTTAATAAATTGATAAAATCTTTGAGGTTTATTACTTTAAATTTATCGGATTTCAATTCCTTCAGGAAATGTCTATTCTCGGATACCAGATACTCCGCTTTGGTTGTTTCGCACAAGGCAGCTACTGTGACATCTCCTTTTTTGTACCCTAACTTTTTGTATTTTTCCATTAAGCCTGCTGGCAATTTGTAACCATAATAGTTCAGATTATAGGTAAATATCAGGTTATAAAATTCTCTTTTTTTTATTTCTGGAATATTCCTCAAAACTTCCCTTATAATCATGTCGTTTATGTATATCAACAAGGTATTATTGCCTAAAACCTTAGTAATATCCTCAGTTTTATCATTTAAGAAATCTATAAATTCATTGCTATCCAAAACAATTATCAATTTTATAATCCCTCAAACCATTCTTTGTATTTTTCATCCCATAATTGATTTCTTATTTTCCTGATTCTTTCTATCAGTTGTTCATGTGTTAAATTAGATGTGTCAAACCCTTTTCCTTCCTCGTCTTTGAATATTTTATCTATAGCTGACTTCTTGTCTAGCAAATTTTTATCCAGCAAAATTTCGTTCTTTATGCTTTCCCTGACCAGTTCGGAAAAGTTTGAGTACAGCCCTTCATCTATCAAAATCCTTGACTTCTCTACCAGTTTCTTTGGCAGTGTTATATTAATTCTTTGTATCTCAGGCATAATACACACCCAATACACACTACTATAAAAATGTTTCTATTCAAGAAAAACGCCGGGACTGGGACTTTCAAATAATTACCTGTGTTAAGTCAGGCAACGAAGCTCGATGCCAAGTGCAGATAAATTATTTTTGAACCCAGATATCCTTGCGGAAACAGCCTTTCCAGGGCTGCGCAATACCGAGTTATGCGATCCCGGCATAGGAATTTGAATTGAATTTTGCTTTATAAATGTTGTTAAAGAAAAAATAAAAAAGAAAAATAGAATAATTATTTCTTTCCTTTTCCAGTTCTGACAGCCTCGCAATCAGCGCATTTGCTCGAGCCCAGCTGGCCTACGCCAACTACAACAAACAGTGCAGTGTACCAGGATATATTCCAAAAGTTCCAAATATCGAAATCCTGCAGCAAAAACAAAACGCCCAGAACCAAAAAGGCTGCTCCGCCTATCATCAAACATTTCTTGCATACGCACATTGGGTATCACCGATAATGTTAATTTGAATAAAGGTTTAAATAGATTGCTATTGCAAAAATAATAAGTCAGCGACTTCCTGAAATTGAAACTGACGATCTAGTTAAAATTTTATAACCCTCTAAGATTATCTTTCTTGCTGTTTCGATGCTAATGCCACCATCAGTCACTGAAACACCATATCTTAAATTTGTTCTGTCAAAGCCTGAAAGGTCAGGAGGTATTTTTTGACTACCCTCAAAGAGATTGCATTCCAGCATAATCCCAATAATTCCCCTACTCCCGTCTCTAATTTGCTTGACTACTTCTTCAAATACAGCAGGCTGTCTTGTGTAGTCTTTTGCAGAATTTCCATGACTACAATCAATCATGACATTTGGTGCTAACCCTTTCTCTTCAAGCAATGTCTGGGCTTCCCTTACACTTTCTGTATCATAATTTGTGCCATTCTCTCCACCACGAAGCACAATATGGGTATAAGGATTTCCTTTTGTCCTTGGAACAGCTACTCTTCCAGTTTCATTTATACCTAATAGCGAATGCGATTTTCTTGCGTAAAGTACTGCATTAATTGCAACTCCGACATCACCATGCACATCGTTCTTAATACCAATAGGCATAGACAAGCCAGAAGCCAGCTTACGATGCTGTGGCGAATTTGCTGTCCTGGCACCAATTGCTGCCCATGAAATAAGATCTGCTGTATACTGGGGAACAATATTATCTAGATATTCAGTAGAACATGGTAATCCCAAATTCAAAGTATTTATCAATATTTCACGAGTTAAATAGATACCTTGAACTATATCCTCTGAACCATCCATGTGCGGGTCTACAAGGAACCCTTCCCAGCTTGGCGCCGTTCTAGGTTTCTCACCATGTTTTCTATTTATTACTAATATTTTACTGGAGACTTGACGAGCTAACTCATTCAGATATGTAGCGAGTTCCAAAGTTGCATTTTGATCATGCATTGAGCATTCCCCAGCAATTACTACAATCCTATCATCTTTATGATCAATAATCCCCTCCAACCCAAGCCTCGCTTGAAGAACAGTCTGTCTAGCAATTTCTGGCCTAGGAATAAATTTTCTAACATCTTCAGGTGACATTAGATCATCATATCTTTGGATCCTTGTATCAATAAGTCCATTTCCTTCTGACATTTTACTCCTCCATCACCTTTGATTTATTTTTAAAAACCAAAAAAAGAAAAATTTAGCATCCTATCAGTTTATGATAGTCAAAACCCTCAAATATAGTGTAGTGTCTGGCTTACTGCCAGAAATAGAAGTATCTAAAAGAAAATGAATTTAAATTTTTACTTGAATTAATATGTTCCATTATTTTAATTAAAAATGGCTGTTCTTTTTAAATGTTTCTATGAAAAATAGGTTAAAAATCTGCCCAATAAGGTATTGCACTCGACTAGTATATCATATCTTGCCTGTAGATTAGGGTCATACTGTCCCATTTTAGGTGGTGTTGTTGCCTCACATATCTGATAAAAGGCAGCAAAATAAATACCAACAATGACTAAAATTGCAACAAAAACAACTAACATTAACTTTTTTCGTTCCATAAAGATAAATTATATGAAATATATATAAATATTTTGTAAACTTTAAATTAAACTAGAATTACTCAATCATCTCAATCTCAATATTGAGTCCTTCAGGAATAGGAACCCTCATCACCAGCCTTAAAGCCCTTTCATCCAAGCCCAAATCAATAAGTCTTTTATGAATTCTCATCTCGTATCTTTCCCAAGTTGCTGTCCCTTCCCCATCCGGGCTTTTTCTTGTTGTTACTTTTAATCTTTTTGTAGGCAAAGGAATCGGGCCTCTCATATCAACACCGGTTTTTTCAGCTATGTCTTTTATGTAGCTGCATACATCATTGATCTTGTTGATATCAATGCTTGCCAGTTTTATTCTTGCTTTTTGCATTTTATTATTATAGTATAACAGCAACCATATGCTACATGATAATTTTTAGTTTACCATGACTCCTCAATGAGGTTTTGGTTAAACTTTTTTTTGTTTTTTT
>CAYOWR010000090.1:3794-4099 GCA_964407725.1 uncultured Methanosarcinales archaeon | reverse complement strand
AATGCTTTGTGGGAGTCTCTGGTCCAACGTCACTTCAATACCAAACCCGCATTCCTCACCAGTTTTTGCGGCATCAGTATCGCTTAAGTCAAATTTTCTTTCATAGAGTGTTGTGCCCGATGAGAGGGCTGCATCAACAATAATATCTAATAACTCTTCTCTCCCGAGCGTAAATGGTTTGCCAGTCACATGCTGAGGGTTTCCAGCATATGCTTGTTGTTGACCTATTGAGCGCCATACAAAATACATTGTCGCAAGGTCTGCCAAACTCCATGCAATTGTGCCAACAAAACGGCGTCGAGTGC
>CAYOWR010000090.1:0-3784 GCA_964407725.1 uncultured Methanosarcinales archaeon | reverse complement strand
AAACGGGGTCACTATTTTGATATCTCACAAGAAATACATGGAATTGACTCTGAAGCTTGCTGAGAAAGGAAAGGGATTGACGAGCCCAAATCCGATGGTAGGCTGCTTGATTGTAAAAAGGGGAAGAATTGTCGGAAAGGGCTGGCATAAAAGGGCAGGAACAGAGCACGCTGAAGTTCTCGCGATTCAGGATGCCGGCAAAAAAGCCATGAATTCTACAATGTATGTGAATATAGAGCCTTGTTCTCATTGGGGAAGAACGCCGCCATGCACAGAGAAAATTGTTGAAGCTGGAGTTAGAGAGGTCATCATAGGAATGAGAGACCCCAACCCCCTTGTCAATGGTTTTATGGAGCTTAAAGCCCGCGGATTGAAGACAAAAATAGGGATTCTTGAAAAGGAAGCCAAGAAATTAAACGAAGTATTCGTAAAGTACATCAGGACTAAAAGGCCTTTTGTGGTCGTTAAAGTTGCCATGAGCGCTGATGGAAGGATAGCTACAAAGACCGGCGATTCAAAATATATCACAAGCAAGGAAACTAGAGCTTATGTGCACAAATTAAGGACAGAAGTCGATGCCGTAATGGTTGGTTTGAACACTGTTATAAGGGATAATCCTATGCTAACTCCCAGGCTCTACAAAGGCAAAGATCCGTTAAAGATTGTTGTTGACAGCAAGCTAAAAATACCAAAAAACTGCAATCTGATGAAAGAGCCTAGCAAGCTTGTTATTGCAACAACAAATCAAGCTTCAAAAAAAGACATATCAAAATTGCAGCAAAAGGGAGCCACAATAATAGTGACAAAATCAAAAAAAGGGATGGTAGACCTGGAAGACTTGATGAGGCAGCTTGGAAAACACGAAATAGCCAATGTTATGATTGAAGGCGGCTCAGAGCTTAACAGCACGGCGATAAAAGCAGGAATTGTCAACAAAATCCTGATATTCACAGCTCCAAAGCTGATAGGCAACGGGCTTGGAGCGATAGGAAACCTAGGAGTTAACAAGATTGATAAGGCAATTAAATTAAAGAATCCAGTTCTGCAAAAAATTGGCAAGGACATGCTAGTTGACGCATATTTATAATTAGCAAAGCTTTAATATTGGGTTTTTATTTCTATTTCATAATAAATAAGATTATAAAAACAAAATAGACAAATAAAAATGCCATCTTCGATATTAAAAGAAGCAATTCAAGATTTCAAAAAAGGTAAATTTGTCATTATCATTGACGACAAAAAAAGGGAGAACGAAGCCGATCTTGTCCTTGCCGCAGAGAAAGTTACGCCTGAAAAAATAAACTTCATGATAAAGCATGCAAGAGGTTTAGTTTGCGTTCCGATGCTGGACAAAAGATTGAATGAATTGAATCTCCCTCCAATGACAAAAATCAATACAGAGCTTCATAAATGCAAATTCACTGTTTCTGTGGATTATAAATACGGAACAACAACCGGCATTTCAGCTTTTGACAGAGCCAAGACAATAAAAGCATTAATTGACAAAAAAACAAATCCAAGCGATTTAGCAAAGCCAGGCCACGTTTTTCCGTTAAGGTACGATGAAGGAGGCTTAAAACGACGAATGGGCCATACAGAGGCTGCGATTGAACTATGCAAACTGGCTAGAGTGTATCCTGCTGCTGTTATTTGCGAGATTATTGGGGAGAATGGAAGAATGGCGAAGATGGCTGAGATAAAAAAGATGGGAAAAAAATTTAATTTAAAAATATTAAGTATATTTGATATTTATGAATTTGTTAATAAGTAGTTTCATCTAATTAGTGGTAACAAAATAGAAAATTTTATAAATCAAGTTTTCCTTCCTACTATCTATATGATCTTTTCGGCAAGACTAAGATGAAACTAACTGCACGCAACAAGAAGAAATCTCTAGACGAGCTAATTGATTCTCTTCCGATACTTAAGGATCCGCGAGATCCAGAGAATAGAG
Source organism: uncultured Methanosarcinales archaeon (assembly GCA_964407725.1). Taxonomy (GTDB): domain Archaea; phylum Nanobdellota; class Nanobdellia; order Woesearchaeales; family GW2011-AR4. The sequence continues at coordinate 1,830 of CAYOWR010000090.1, read as the reverse complement.
CACTCCAAGCTTTTGCTTTGCCAGTCAAATTTGTAGATGGCAATCTTCATGCAATGTACTTGCGAAAGGGTTCGTATGTTGAAAGACCAGTTGGTTTCTCATACGATTATGATGGGCAGCATAGATTCACGCTATCTGAGCGATTCGAACGTATTCCACTAGGAAGGAAAGATTTAGTTATTCCATTAACTGTTCATGAACAAGGAATTTCAGTTAACATAGATCCAGATGGAAATCCAATTCCGCAAAGAGATTTGCATGGGCTTGGAATAATGGTTGATGACAAAAATACCCTTCCTCTCCTGCTTTCCGATAGTGATTATCAGCCAATTGTATTATTGGCAGAACCAGAATATAATATTTTAGATTATGAAAAGGGAGCGCATAGATAGGAGATTAAGGCAGCAATCGATCCGATATTGGTCGCTGAGTCCTTATCACAAACTGGATTTATAAATAGTGCAATTGCATGTTATAGGGAAATGAGGGAAGAATGGGACAGGCCGCTAACACGAAGGCAATCATTTGCGAGAATGGCCCACTTGGTATTAAATGTCGGCGGATTTTTTGTCGTAGTAAGATACGCGGGAAATTTGCCAGGAATTAGAAAACCCAATCCTGCCAAAGTTCCTGTTAAAAAGTTTGCAAAAGAAATAATATATGCGTCAATAGGAAATCCTACTCCTAACTATTTAAATATCGTACGAAATGATGTTAATGATTATAATGCGAATTTATTGCCATTTTTAATTGGATTAAGCATGACTACACTGATTACAAAAAAGCCAGATAATGATTTCGCACTTGCTTTTTATGGGGCTTCTGGCGCAACAGCATTAACGGGCAGAGCATTAGATGAATATTCAACTATTGTATTTTCCAGAACGATGCAGGACCCGAGATTTAAAGAATATGGCTTGGATAAGTTTTTTGGTGAACAGAATGCTATTTTGCCAATTCACCCTAAAAAAAGTGACATTTTAAATTTAGAAAATTTAAGTCGTGAAGCTCTTGTTGTAGGTCTTGGAACTGTATGCATTCCTTTGGGTATGGCAATAGGAACTTTAGGTTTAGATGCATTTTTCCATAATCTTAGGGGAAATTATCTAATGCATGTTGCAATGGATATAGGTGATCAGGTAAAACATAGGTTAGCACATGGCCATACCGAAGGCCAAATCATGGAATATTTAGACACTGTAAGAGCAAATGGCCTGGAAAAGGCTAATTCCTTGTATCCTCTAAATAGGCCGAATGGTCAGAATGAAAATTCAGGGCAATCACCATTAGTTGCAAATTATTTTAGAAGATTTGGCATTAAAATTAGTCCCAGAATTTAGCGAATTAACCGCAACCTTTAAATCCTTAAATTTTTAATTCTAATTAAATGAAAAGAATAATGCTCAACACTAATGTGTATTGCAGACCATTTGATGAAAAAACAGATCCCGAGGTTAAGGCAGAATCAGATTTTTCTGAAAGAATACTTGAGTTCGCTGAACAGAATAAAATAAAAATAATTGCTTCTGATATTCTTTATGCTGAACTCAGCTTGATTGAAGATGAAAGGAAAAGAGATATAATTCTGAATGAAATTAAGGGTGTGTCGCAAGAAAGAATTATCACAAGTGATAAAATCCATAATTTAGCGCAAGAGTTAAGCGATATAATCAGTGATTATAGTGATAATTTGCACATTGCTTCCGCAGCAATTTCCAGCTGCGAATGTTTAGTTACATGTGATAAGCAATTAGTTAAGGCAAGGAGCAAAATAGAAAGTTTTTTATTGTCCAAAAGCTATAAATTAAAAATATTGGCACCAAAGGAGTT
>CAYOWR010000089.1:0-4119 GCA_964407725.1 uncultured Methanosarcinales archaeon | reverse complement strand
TAAATAAGTAATTTAATAAGTAGAAAAATAAGTAAAATGGCTGAATTTAAAAGGAAGCTTTACAGGCGTGGCTCGAGCTTTGAAACAACTATTCCGATGCCTATTCTCATGCTGCTTGACAGGAACAAGAAGTACAATGTGGTTTTTGCCTATGATGGTGAAGCAAACAAATGGTACATCAAGTTCGAGGAAAGGGGTGATAAAAAAGGGCTTGATAGACGATTACAATAAAAATTACATTACGAAATAAAAAATTCAAAGATTGAAGTCAATGAAAATAAAAAATTTATCAAATAAAAAACTTGAAAATGAGGTGAGATAATGAGCAGGCGCTTTGAGGATGTGATGGATATATTGGACTACAACGAACTGATGCGGTTTAAGAGTGATTTGGACACGGGAGCAGTCACCATAAAAAAGCTGCTTGAGGAAAAGGTAAGGAAGAGGCTGAAGGAGCACGAGAAAATCTGCGCAACCTGCTCCAACAGCCTGAGTCTCTACAGGACAAGCAACTACACATTGCTTTTTGGGCCTGACGATTTCAAGAAAAAGGCAAGCTTCTGCGGCCTGGACTGCCTGGAATATTTCCTTATCAAGCTGAAGGAGATGAAAAGGCCAAAAGAGGATAATGTAAAGGAAGATAATTATTTCTGAATATGAAAAATAAGAAAGCTCAAATTGCATTGTTTTTGATATTGGGATTCATAATAGTCATAGCAGTTTCATTTACACTTTATATAAAAAATATTCAAAAAAATGATTTAATTGAAAAATCATCAGAATTATCAGTTGAATTCCAACCTGTAAAAAATTTCATTGAAAGTTGTATCGATAAAACATCTAAAGAAGGATTGTATATCATAGGGTATCAAGGTGGTTACATATCCCTGCCGGAAAAATCAACATTCGAGCTTATTCCTAACATACCATATTATGCCTATGAAGGTATGAATTCAGTACCTGAAAGAGAGGTTATAGAATCTGAACTAAATTTTTATATAAAAAATGAATTAAAATCATGCTTTGAGGATTTCAAAATTCTAAAAGAATTGGGTTATTTGATAAACCTTGATGGATTTGAAATAAAATCAAATATAAATGAGGATGTAGTAGTAGAAGGAAATTTTAATTTGTACATTGAAAAGGATGGGGCAAAACAAAAACTTGAAAAAACTTCAACAAAAATATACATTAGAATAGGCGTATTGCACAACATAGCTAAAAAAATCATTAATTTACAAAATCAAAGTAATATTAACTTATACGAATTAACCTATTTAGCACATGACAACAATATTAGCATAAATGGTGACGGGCTAGGTGATGGTATTACAACTTTTGCAATAATTGACAATACAACATATCCAAATCAGCCATACATCTATCGTTTTGCGACAAAATTTAGATTAAATAGTACGGCAATTCAACCACCTAGCAAAAAAGTTATAATTGAAAGAATACCAAACCAAGTTTTAGAGCAAGATTATTTGTTTACGTACAAAGTAAATGCAATAGGGAATAACTTAAAATTCTTTGATTATACATATTTGTTTGACATAAATCAAGATACAGGGACTATAAATTTTGCGCCAACAAAAGAGCATACTGGAAAACATATTGTGTGGGTCGGTGCCAAAGATAGTGAAGGAAATGAGGATTTAGCCAGTTTTGTTGTTGAAGTAAAGGGGTTCAATTCCAAGCCGAAACTAACTCCTACTTTTGAGCAAAAAGCCAAAGTTGGTGCTCAATTCTTCTACGATTTTAATGCCACAGACCCAGATAATGATACTTTATTTTTCAATGATAACTCTGAATTTTTAAATATAGGATTATCAGACGGTATAGTTAGATTCATTCCAAATGAAAATCAATTAGGAGTTTATGATATAAACATAACTGTCGTTGACACAAAAGGCGCAGTTGATTTTGATGTATTCAAATTGAGTATTGAGAAATGAAAAGTAAAATATTTTCAATTATTGTATTAATTTTGTTATCAATTAGTTCCGTTTATGCAGCAGACCCAAAAACGACATGGGACAAAGACAGGCCAAGCGAGTTTGACTACAGCAATGCAAATGCAGACATCAGCTCTGTGCCGCCTGGCAATCTTGATTTGGACAAAGTAGACAAAAATAACAGGTATGGGGATTTAACGGAGGATCAAATTGCTCATCACCTTCCCAACATTAAAGATTTAAGCAAATTGGATGAGCACAGGTTAAATTATGCAATAAGAAGGCAGGAATGGGGCAAAGACAAGACATTAATAGTAAAAGACTGTATCTCCTGCACAATAAGCAATGACGGTACTTTTAAAAATGGTGCTGGTGCTGTTATATACTTAAAAGATTATCCTACTGGAACAACTTTCATTGCTAAACTGGATGGCAGTGTCGAGCTTGTAGTACCAGACGGAAGTTCCATAAATATGCCAAAAATAGTGCAGCAGCAAACAGGACCAGATTTTGATGAAACAGCTTATGTCCATAATAGCATAACGATAAAAGGGAATAACATAGAATTTCTTGACGGCAGCAAACTCAATTCAGGCTCGTTAACAATAGTTGGAGATGATAGATTAATATTAGATAAAGGCTCTTTTACAACATCAGAAAACGCTATAGTGAAAAGCTATACTTCAAGCACCACAATAATTTTTGGTGAGATAACAAGTCCAGAGCCTATTATGGATCCTAATTATGCTCAATTCGATAGGAAAAATAGAAGAGCATTAGTACATGGCGAGTCTGTATTCTCTGTACAATTTGGCGAAATAAATCCCTACATCAACATAAGATCTGATGCTGAAAATTTTGAAGTTATACCAGCTAATAAAGGAACGGTGGTACTTGAGCAGGCGGGTAATAAGGCACCTACTATTATTATCACTGGACCAAGTATTAAAACTCATTGGGGCACTATAACAAATGGGCAATATCTAGTTTATTTAGGAAAATTCGGAGTGATGGATATACAATACAGCTTTATTAACAATAATGATCCTACGCCAGCTGAAATTTTCGTGATTGGAGATAACAAGCTAAGCGCCATCAATAAGGACTTAAATCAGTACAAGCTGGTTTTCAATGATGCCGGCGAATTTAGAATAGTTGATTATGATATCGAGGTTAATCAAGATGGAACTTTTACTTGCCCTAAACAAAAATGCGAGATTCCATTGCAATATTATATGCACGCTGGGGCACGCCAAGACATAAAAAGAAAATATAAAATTGAAGTAATAGGCGGCACCGAAGATGACCTGAAGAAAATTAAGGAAAATTTGGACAGAACTCCGCCAGATATATTGGGTAAAATAAAAAGAATTTCAATTGCTGCTGGGGCTTCTGAAATTCAAGACACTAATCCAGGTGCGGCTGCTACACCTGCAGGAACTATATATGTAATTTCTGATGATTTGCATTCTTTTTCTGACTATGTTTTTGCTCATGAGAATTCTCACATCAGTACATTTAGCATGATACAAAAAGACCACAGGCAAGAGGTGTCAAATTTAAAAGATATATTAACACGTGGACAAATATCAAATGAAGATTTTGATTTGCAATTAGCTAAATTAAACAGGGACTACACTAAATCAAAAGAGCCAAAATTTGGACATACTGCTGCAAGTTTTAGCCCTTTTGTTCAAGAATGGACAAAGGCTGCTGGTGACGTTTATGGAAAAACAACTGAGGTAGTAATTGTTGAAGGTGAGTCCAAGCTTGTATGGGTTGACAAAGATGATAAATTTTCTGAAGCGCCGAGACATGGATGCGTAAGGCCTTATGGTTGCACTACTTTTTTTGAAGATGTTGCAACTTATGTTGAAGCATTCAATAGTGATAAAGGCTCCTTTGAAGTAAAAAATAACTTAAACAAAGACAAAAGAATGCAACAAAAAGTCTATTTGCTGTGGAAGTACAAATTTATTACAGATGACCAATACAAAAAATTAGGTTCTCCGCAACCAAGTCCTTAAAATTTTTAATAAAATGCACTCCAAAACAATAGAGCATGTCCTAAAAGAGTTCAACACCTCAGAGAAGGGCCTCTCAGATGAAGAAGCTGATTCAAGGCTCAGGCAATACGGCCTGAACGAGATAAAAGAGTCAA
>CAYOWR010000088.1:0-4144 GCA_964407725.1 uncultured Methanosarcinales archaeon | reverse complement strand
GAGAAGGATTGACAGCTGTCATCTCGATAAAAATTCCAGAGCCGCAATTTGAAGGCCAAACAAAAACAAAATTGGGAAATTCGGAAATTAAAGGCTTGGTTGATTCTATAGTAAATGAGACTCTTGGCTCCTATCTTGAAGAAAACCCGTCCATTGCAAAGCAGATTATGTTTAAATGTGTGAATGCAGCGCATGCCAGAGAAGCTGCGCAAAAGGCAAGGGACCTGACCAGGAGAAAAGGAGCATTAAATCATGGCTCCCTGCCTGGCAAATTGGCAGACTGCTCAGAGAAAGACCCAAGCAAGTGCGAGCTGTATCTTGTTGAAGGCGATAGTGCTGGAGGGAGCGCTAAAGCAGGCCGCAACAGGGAATTTCAGGCAATTCTGCCCCTAAGAGGAAAAATTTTGAATGTTGAAAAAGCTAGGCTGAATAAAATTTTCGAGAATGAAGAGATCACAACAATGGTTACTGCGATAGGCACAAGCGTTGGAGAAGAATTTGACATAAGCAAAGCAAGATATCACAAGCTTGTCATCATGACTGATGCTGATGTTGATGGCTCCCATATAAGAACTTTGCTGCTCACTTTCTTTTACAGGTACATGCCGCAGCTGATAGAAGCAGGCTATGTCTATATTGCCCAACCTCCCTTGTATAAGGTAACAAAAGGTAAAATGACTAAATATGTTTATAACGACGAGGAACTTGAAAACCTATTGAAGGAAATTGGCAGGGAAAATGCTGAAATACAAAGATACAAGGGATTAGGAGAAATGAATCCCCAGCAATTGTGGGAAACTACTATGGATTCAAGTAACAGAACTATATTGCAGGTTACAGTTGAAGACGCAGTCGAAGCTGACAAAATGTTCACATTGCTTATGGGTGACGAAGTGGAGCCAAGAAGAAAGTTCATTGAGGCGCATGCAAAAGAAGTAATTAATTTGGATGTTTAGGATATATTTTAATGTGTGTGTATTTCTGGGCTTCCTTCTGGAAGCGGTGAGTGATCTTCAAATGTAGTAATTCGAGCAGCAACAGGCCCACCATTTATTACACACATGTAACTTCCAGGATGATGAGAACGTAAATACTCCGATACAGCACGTTGCTGTGCTTCAGGTAATCTTCTATCTAGAACAATAAAAGTACTACCAATAATTTTTCGAGCCTCTGGCTCCAATCCACCGTCTGAAATGGTGCAGACACCAGTAATTCCTATACCTAAACGCTGGAGTTCATAGGTTAATCCACTTGATTCGCTGCCGTAATTCTGAGGTAAAACAATCGCATCGGCTTCCCTAGCTATTACTTCCAATCTTACAGGCGTTTCTGGCATTGTTCTGGGAACTACCTATAAGTTTAAAAATTTATCCTTGTCTAAAAAAGAGAAGCGTCATATATAGCAATCTTTATAAATCGCTGGAAATTCCTAAAAATATCAAAAAATGGCAGAACAAGTTGTAAAATTAAAGAAAAAGCAATGGTTCCAAATTCTGGCGCCAAAGCAGTTTGGAGAGGTAGTTATAGGAGAAACTCTTGTCGCAGAGCCTCAAGCAATGCTTGGCAAGACCTTAAGCCATAACTTAATGAACCTTACTAATGATCCAAAAAGACAAAATATAAACATACATTTTAAAGTTGTCGGGATTGATGGGAACAAGGGAAAGACAAATATTATTGGGTACCAGATTGTGCCTTCTTCTGTAAGAAGATTTGTTAGAAGAAACAGCGAGAAGATGGATATGTCTTTTGCATGCGAAACAGCAGACAATGCCTATTTAAGAGTAAAGCCATTAGTAATAACAAAGGCTGATGTCAAAGGCTCGATTGCGGCTAAAGTGAGAAATAACATTGTTCAATATCTAATAAAGACCATTAAGAAGATGAGTTATAATGATATTATAGGCGAATTAATATCCCATAAGATGCAGTCAGACATGAGGGCAGCATTAAACAAGATTTATCCTCTGAAAGTATGCGAGATAAGATATTTGGGAATTGAGATTCGAGAACAAAGTTCGGTGCCACCTTCGGTGGAAAGGCAGAAAGAAGCTGAAATAAAAGCTGAGGCAAAGGAAGATATCAAAGCCGAGGTTAAGGAAGAAAAAGCCAGCGTTGTTGAGCAAAAAGAATAATTTTTAAAACAAATCCCTATTTTTACTAATTCTTAGCAGCCCCGTAGTCTAGCGGTCTCTTATTTTAAGCCGCAAAAGGATAGGGCCCTCTGGCTTAGTTTAGATTAAGTAGAAAGGCTCTGACGGCAGTTCGAATGCAATTATAAAAATTGCTTGAAAGTCTGCCCGGGGCTATTTTTAATTAAAATCCACTATTATCAATCTCTAAGAATATGGGGAGCAGTGGGCTTAAATGTCGGGAAAGTTATTCTCGTAAAAAATGGAGGCACTCGACCTTTAGGATCTAAAACTTCACTAACAGCTCTTTGCATGTCTGCTACTTCCACCACACCTGTACCATAGATTGCTGTAAGCAACTCTTGAGGTATATTCGCAGCTAATTTCAAAGCATCTTGAATTTTGGTTGCAAGCCCCCTTTCAACAGGCCCGCCTCTGAGTCCATCGCTAAGTTCTACCATCTGGTGGTGTAGAGCATACGCTCTGTCGTAATTTAATAATGCGACAATATCACCTAGTGCAATGGTACTCGATAGATAACTTCTTTCGTGCATTTTAAACAACCTCCTTAATGTATTATAATTTCCCTATTTTAGACTTTTATTATATAAACCATTGTTGTCACAATTATGACAACATTTAAAAAGTATTGAAAATCCCTTTTATTATGCAGGAAATCTCAGATATGCGCATACTGGAGCATATAGGCTTGACAAGAAATGAAGTTTTTGTTTATTTGGAACTGCTAAAAAGTGGCTCCACATTGGCAAAGAACGTAGCTAGGAACATCAACATGCACAGGACTTCAGTTTATACCTGCCTTCAAAGATTGCATAAAAAAGGCCTGGTTGCTGTTGCAACTCATGACAAGAAGACCTATTTTGAGGCTGTTGACCCTACAAAATTGCTGTCTTTATTAAAAGAAAGGGAAGAGCGCTTGATGAATATCCTGCCTGAGCTGAAGAAATTAAAAGCTACAACTTATTATACAAAGCATGAAGTGCAGTATTTCAAAGGCAAGCAGGGATTAAAAACAGTATTTGACGAGATTCTCAATACAGGAAAAAACTATATTGGCTGGGGTCCAGAAAAAAAGATAGAGACTGTGTTAAAATATTATTTTATTCATTACATCAAAGCCAGACAAGATAAAAAGATTCATGCAAAATTAATATATTTTGAAGATTCAAGAGGAATGGACTATACTAAAAGCCCTTTAATCCAGATTAGGTATCTATCAAAAATTTTCTATGAGCCGACAGCACATAGAGTCTATGGCGACAATGTGGCAATAATTCTGCTTGAGGAAGAGCCATTGGTTATAGTGATAAGAAATAAAGCCATTGCAGAGAGCTACAGGAAACATTTCAATATTCTATGGAAGACGGCAAAGAAATGACTATATTTTTAAATTAGCATTTACTACATTTGTTCTATGAAAAAACTTATAGCGCAAGGCGCGGAAGCAAAATTATTCCTGGAAGACAATAAAATCTTAAAGAACAGATTCAAGAAAAATTACAGGCTAAAAGAACTAGATGACAAGTTAAGGGGATTTAGAACTAGAAGAGAGGCAAAAATACTTGAGAAACTGCAAGCAATAAACTTTCCAGCGCCAAAATTATTCCAGAATGATGAAAAAGAGAATTTAGTTGTTGAAAAAATTGATGGTAAATTAGTAAAAGATATCTTAGAAAATTCTGATTATAAGGAGTTATCAGCTGAAATTGGAAGAAAAATAGCAATATTACACAACAATTCAATAATTCACGGAGATTTGACAACTTCCAATATGATTTTAAATGATCAAATTTATTTTATTGACTTCGGCTTGTCATTTTTCTCTGACAAAGCTGAAGACAAAGCAGTTGATTTGCATCTATTGAAAGAAGCATTGGAATCAAAGCATTATAAGATATGGGAAGAATGCTTCAGGTGTGCTTTAGACACCTATAAAAAAGAAGCAAATAAATCAAGCGAAACTTTAAAAAGACTGGAAATTGTTGAAA
>CAYOWR010000087.1:0-4200 GCA_964407725.1 uncultured Methanosarcinales archaeon | reverse complement strand
TTAATTCCCTTAAGGCTATCTTTGATTTTGCTTTTTTCATTCAACATTGAGTCATCTTCTTGAGCTAAAACAATCTCTTTGGTGAATAATTTTGAATTCCTTTTGAAAATTTCCTTGAGTACTTTGCCGTCGACATCTTTTGGAATAGGTACCCCTAAAATATGCAATATGGTTGGATAAATGTCAAGAATGGAAACTTCCTTAAGGTTGTTTTTCTGAATATCATCACCATATGCAAAAAACAGCCCATGCATATCAGAGAAATGCCTGCCTGGATGATAAAGCTTCAAATCTTCAAATATATTATTGGACTGGAAAGAGAAAACAATTGCATAATTATGATTCGGGATGACAACTATATCTGGAGCAAGCTCAATGCTGCCGCCATGATACACTGTCTCTCTTTTTTCCACAATCTGGAATACTGTTTTGCCATTTGCCGGGTCTTTTGTGCTCTTGAGCAGAGCAATTATATTGTCACTTAATTTTTCATACTCTTTATCTTTGCGATTTATATAAATGCCCGGATATCGGTAGAATATCTCTGAACTTTCAGCAATGTCTCTGTTAAAAGATTCCCTAATCTCTTTTGTCCTGCGAAAGGTGAAAATTTTTTTGAATAATGGCAATCCATAGGCTGTCTTGTAGACTTTTGGAATAAACTTTTGCAAAAAATTTCTTTTGTCCTTTAGTATGCCATTATTTTCCAGCCATGGCCGAATGTTGAAGCATCTCTTTGGAGCGGCATTATAGCCGTGGTCAGATATGACAAAAATGTAGTTATTAGGGTTATTAGCGGAATAAATATTAATGATATCATTTATATAAGAATCCAATTTTTTAAAAAACTCCAGCATGACTTTCTTATTGTCCCAAAAAAGGTATTGCAATGTGCCAGTTTCCTCAAAAACCATCATAAAAAAATCCCATTCCTCATTTGCGAGCTGCTTCAGGGTTAAGTATCTTTTTTCCATCATATCCTGGAGCTCTGCAAGAACCTCATATTTTTTTTCACTGATGTCCTTTTGGTCAGGAAGAAAGGTATATAATAGCCTGTAATTATTTTTTTTAAGCAAAGACATGAGCTCTTTTGGATATGAATAAACCTTTTCATCTGGTGGAGTCAGAAATCCTCCTATCATGTATCCATTTAATTTGTCTACAGGATAAGTCATAGGCACATTTACAACACAGCATCTCTTGTCGTAATAAGATAAAACCTGCCAGATTTTCCTGCTTTTTACTAAATTTGAATTGACCAACTTACCGGATCCAGTCAAATATTCATAAATCCCATGCTTGCCAGGATTTTGGCCTGTAACAAAGGAAGTCCAGGCTGAACAGCTTAATGGGGGAATAGTAGTTCTTAAGTTTGAAATTAATCCCTTGTCTAAAAACCCCTTTAATGTAGGCAGTTCGCCTTCCTCTATCCAAGGCCTTAGCAGATTCCAGCTGCCTCCATCTATGCCAATAATTAAAACGCTATTTTTGTTTTTCATAGAGATCAAATTTTATGCGATTTTAATTTTTACTTAATTGCTTCCAGCAAAAGATTTTCACCTTTTATGTGCTTTCCAAAAAGCAAATAGATTTTCTTCGCAGTCTGCGGTGAAAAAATGCCATTTCTCTGAAGAATATTCAGCCCTGGAACTCCGTGCGCAGGAAAATCATATATGTTATAGCGCCTAAAGCCAGCATCGTACGCCAGCTTTTTAAGCGAGATGATAGTGTAAGGTCTCACATGGGAATAGTGATCCCAGAATCGTTTTGTGTATTTATCTGTAACAAGCACAAGCCTTCCATTTTTTTTCATAATCCTGAAAATTTCCTTCATAAAAAACAAAGAATCTTCTATATGCTCCACAACATGTTTTGTATGGACATGGTCTATAGTATTGGATTTGAACGGAAGCTTCCCGCCTCTTAATTCAATAACTTTAAAGCCTCTGCTCCTGGCAATTTTTATGGCATCTTTGTCCACCTCAAGCCCAATTATGTTTTTTGGATCCTGAGCAATGAAATTTCCAGTAGAGCATCCTATATCAAGTATTTTTTGGCCTTTCCTAAAGAGAATGTTATAGTAAAACCTATCCAATTCATCATTCGGCAGATAATCCTTATCTGAAAAATAGCTCATTTTGTCAAGTTAGATAATTTATAATTTACGACTTATTTTTTAAAGTATTTAAAAAGCTTGCGAATTGCAAATTCATAAGTTATAATAAGGGTATTGGGAGTTTTGTCAAAAGAGATAATGTATTAATGCCTTGATTGAATTTATGGGCTTTGCCGAAAGATTTATAAAAACAAAGCCCTCTTTGGCTACTACACATTTCTATGGTTTGAAGAGAAAAAATGGAGACAGAATTAATAGGAAAGCTGGACAAGAGCAAAATCAATGTATTATTTATCAATGCTATTGATGATTCTAATCTAACTGTAAGGCCGCCGCTTGGGCTGGGCTATCTCGCATCATATCTTAGGAAGCATGGAGGCCCATATAATATAAAATACACAGACAGGGATATTGAGCAGACTATTATAACATTTCAGCCGAATATTGTTTGCATTTCCTGCGTTTCTGTGAATTATGACAGAGCTAGGGCAATTGCAAAAAAGATTAAGGAATTAAACAACAAAACTATAGTGATAATCGGCGGTTTCCACATCTCGCTGGAACCACATAGCCTTGACCCAAATATTGATTTTGGCATTATTGGAGAAGGCGAAGAAATATTCCACAAGTTAGTTGAATCTGTTGTATCAAATAACTTTGCCATCGTCAATGAAGAAATAAAAAAAATACCTGGGGTTATTTTCTGGGAAAATGGAAAGCTTGTCATAACGCCTGGCAGAGGCTTTATCAAGGATCTTGATACTGTTCCGCCTCCAGATAGGGAGCTTTTAGGCGAGCATCTTTATTCAACTGTAACAACTTCAAGAGGCTGTGTGTATAAATGCACATTTTGCACAACCCCGAATATGTGGGGCAACAGGATAAGGTTCCATTCTGCCGAGTATGTAGTTGGAGAGATTGAACATCTCTATAAGAGATATCATGCCAAAGTAATCTACATCCAAGATGATTTGTTTACCGTAAATTTCCCAAGGATTAGAAAAATTATTTCTCTGCTTAAGCAAAAAGGGCTTAACAAAAAAATTTACTTCACCTTCCTAGGGAGATCCAACAATATTAATGAAGAATTCCTGGAGATTATAAAGGATTTGAAAGTTGATTGTATAAATATCGGATTTGAAACAGCGAATCAGGAAGTACTTACAGCGACTAAGGCAGCGGGCGAGACAGAAGGATTTCACCATATAACTGTTGAGGATCATATCAATGCCATCAACCTGCTTAACAAGTACCATGTAAGGTTTGCAGGTTATTTCATAATAGGCTTTCCAGAAGACACTAAAGAATCTATTATGGACACTTATAATTTTATAAAAAAGTACAATATAAGGGGCATAACTTTCAAAGCAACTCCTTTTCCCGGAACTCCAATGTGGGAGTATGCATTGGAAAAAGGGCTTGTCAAAGGAAATGGATTTAGCTATTCTCAATTGCAGCATGGCATGAAGCTAGTTGATGAAAACGAAATATGCTTGTCGCCGCATCTGACCTTGCAGGAATTAAACGAGCTGTATGCGAAATTTCAGGAGCTTCAAAAGAAGGTTGCAAGAAAGCACATTATCACGGATTTTATTTATGACCCAAAATGGGCCTTTAACTACTATTTTGGAAGGGCCCTTAAGGAAAAATTATTCTACGACAGAAAGAAGAGAGTAATATAAAAATATTTTTAAATAAACATCCATATCATTTTAATTAGATGAGTAAGACAAAATCCAACATACTTGTCACAGGCGGCACTGGATTTATAGGCTCTAATCTAGTCAAAAGGCTTTGCTTGAATAAAAACAATAATGTTGCTATTTTTGCAAGAAATCCTTCTCATATTTTTTTAAAAGATTTGAAAGTAAAAATTATACAAGGTGACATAAGAAACTACAATCATGTTCTAAAAGCAGTTAAGGGCAGCGATTATGTGTATCATTTGGCTGCAAGCAGCTTGAATACTTTAAGGGAAAAGAATACAATTTTTGGCATTAATGTGGATGGGACAGAAAATGTGATGAAAGCTTGTTTTAGCTCTCATGTCAAAAAAGTTGTCCATGTCAGCTCCTGCTCTGCAT
>CAYOWR010000086.1:0-4208 GCA_964407725.1 uncultured Methanosarcinales archaeon | reverse complement strand
CGGGGGAAGGGATTTGAACCCTCGCAACCACTAAGGTATACGGCCCTCAACCGTACTCATATGGCCTCCACTAATTGGATTTGACCAGGCTCTGACACCCCCGCATAAATATGGGGGATTATTTAGCCTTCTTGAGTTCTTCTTCAAACTCGTCCAGCTGCTCCTCAAAAATGTCTAATGCTTTGTTGATAATCTCCTTGCAGCTTAACTGACCGAATGATTCAACATAAAAAACAAAATCTGTGTCGCTTGCTGTCACTTTGACATTCTTGTCTATCTCTGAAAAATCCAAGGACAAATCGCATTCTAAAACTCTGTCCTTGTTTACTGCAAGCTTTCTATCTTTTATCTCAAAAATATTATTATGGTCTACTTCAATTATTGCTTCAGGATTTTTTACCTCTCCAGTAATCTCAATTATTGGCTTGTACTTGTACCATGCGTGGCATGGGCTCCATTTCATATGGTTTTTTCCTTTTCCAAGCACTGCGGTAGCTTCCAATTCAAGAGTTTGCCCCTTGAGCAGCTTTACTATCGGCATATTAGGAAAAACTGGTTTAACAGCAGGGTCTTTGCTTTTTATTTCAGATGCATAAACAACGCCAGAACTTTTTGTAGCCCTAAGCACCATCTTGAGCTGGCACCGGTTACAGCCTTTGCCTTCGCACTTGCATTTTTCAGGGAGATTATACGATTTTAAATCAGTTTTTAATGGCATCAAACCTAGCCTATGTGCAATAAACTCATCATAAAGTATTGAGTTGTTCTTCTGGAACTCTACATCTTCAATTGCCATAGTCGGAACCTCGTCTATCATAAGCCGCCTTAATGTATTTGCAAATACAGGATTAGAATCTTTCAAAATAAACGAAAGTTTGCCTTGTTCCTTATTGTTTTCCATAATTCTTACTTCCATTTTCCCTCACCTAAACTCTTCTTCCTCTTCTCCCGCCTTTTTTTCTGCAGCCATCATGCGGCAGTGGTGTTACTTCCTCTATAATTCCAATCCTCAAGCCCATTCTTGATAGCGCCCTTATAGCTGCCTGGGCTCCTGGTCCAGGGCTATTTGGCCCGTTATGGCCACCAGGCGCTTTTATCTTAACATGAATTCCAGTAATCCCTTTATCCATGGCTGTTTCTGCCGCCTTTTTTGCAGCAATCATGGCTGCTGTTGGGCTCCCTTCCATTCTGTCGCTTTTGACAACCATGCCGCCTGAGCCGACAGCCAAAGTCTCTGTCCCAGTTATATCTGTTATGTGGATTATAGTATTGTTGTATGATGCATAAATATGCGCAATTCCCCACCTTTGCTGTCTTTGTTCCATTATTTTTCAACCATTTTTTCTTTTGTATTTAAGACTGGCGCAAGATTCAAGTTATGAACTAGCTTGATTTTTGATTCTTCTTCAACTGAAACTAGGTACGATGGTGCTGTTATTTTTCTTGAGCCTACAGCAACATGCTCATGGGTAATAAGCTGCCTTGACTGCAGCATAGTATTTGCAATTTGTTTTCTGTGCAGTAAGGTTTGTAATCTTCTTTCAAGTATATCTTTAAGAGTAAGATTCAAAACATCTTCGACTTTAGCATCTTTTTTCAGCAGTCCCAGCAGATTAAGCCTGTTCAATAATTGCTTCTTTTCAATTTCAGCTTGCGGAGTTCGCTGAGCAATCAAAGTCTTAGCCCTGTTGAGGTATTTTTTAAGCATCGAATCCATTTTCCATATTTCATATTTTCTCCTCAAGCCATAAGCCTTCAAGATTTCCTTCTCTGCCTCAATTCTTTCCTTTTGCCAAGGATGGCCTGGCTTTGAAAATTTTTTCCTGTGCCTTTTTGGATCGCCCATTTTGCTTATACCCTGCCCGCTTTGGAGCTTTCTTTTCTTTTTACTCCTAATACCTTCCCTTTGTTTTTTCTGAAATTTGACCTTGTGCGCTGGCCTCTAACAGGAAGCCCTAGAGAGTGCCTTATGCCTTTGTAAGATTTGATTTTTTTCATCATCTTTATGTCATTGTCTTGAGTAAATGTCAATGCAGTTCCCGTCAGATGCCTATTAGAATTATCTTCAGGATCCTTTCTTCGATTGAACAGCCATGAAGGCAAGTTGAATTTAGAGGGCTCTTTTATTATATCATCAATTTTAGCAGCTTCATCATCTGTCAAATAACCGGTTTTTTTTGTTTTTTCGATACCTGATAGATTGCAAATTGCATTAGAAAGCATGAAGCTTACGCCTTTTATTTTTGTGAGAGAATGATTAATCGGCTTATTTCCATCTAGGTCTGTATTTGCGATTCTTACAAAATATTTTAGTTCTTGTTTTGGTTCTTCTTGTGTCATTCTCTGTTGTAATTTAAGCTTTAAGCCGCGAGAATTTAGCAAATTAACGAATTTCTTTCGCTAACCCTCTGACGCTCTTAACGAACTCGGGCTAAAATTTCATATATTGGTATACTTGGTTTATTTAAAAAGCTTGCGGAAAATCTGCGGTTAGCTGTAACTTGGCAAGATTTTGCAGCAGAATTTTTGTAATATCAAGATTATGGAGGGTGATGTACTCTACATTCAAGCCGAGTTGAACTCTAAATTTTGCCCTCTCAAAAAAACCAAAAATTTTTGATGATGCTTCACTTACAATCTTTACAGATTCATTTTGTATATTCTGCGCTGAGAGCAATCTTCTCTCAGTTTTCTCTTTTATTTCAGCTCCAAGCCATTTCAGAAAAGCTAGGTCATCTATATTTGAAACTGGAGCAAAGCTCAAATAGAATTTTGAAGGCTTCACGTTAAGCTGAGAACATTTTAGGCAATATTGATTTATGACATTTATTGCATTTTCCGGCTCAAACAGAACCTGGCTTGTGAAGAATTTGCAGCCAGAAACAGTCTTGCTTACAAGCCTTTCAGCTTCATTTGCTCTTTCTGGTATAAATATATTCCCAAAATTAATATTTTTGCTTTTTGCTATTGAATTTGCCTCGATTACGCTGGGTCCAGAGTATTTAATAGAATTGATTTTTGCGCCCACAAATACATAATCTCCTATACCACAGCTTACGCTTTCGTCTAGCCATTTTTCAAAACTATCTTTTGACTTGTGGTGAACAACAACAGTGTTGAGTATGATTTCTTTTTGGCATTTTTCTTTAAGCTTCAGACCAAATTGCCTGCTGTCAGCATTCCTATAATAAGGCAGCCCAAGATGATTTTCCTCAACTATTTCTGGAATATTTATCATACTAATTGGCGCTTCTTTTATAACATCAGCTATTTTATCAATGAATTTATTAGCATACGACTCTGAAGCAGTTCTTGCATAAGGTATCGCTTCAAAAATTATGTCTGTCATTTTAGTGCCTCCCTTGCAAGTTTTGCGCCTTTTACCATGTTTGTCAATTTCGCAAATGCTATATTTAAGCGCCTAGTCCTTAATCCGCAATCAGGATTCACAAAAATCCTGTCCTTGCCTAAGATTTTTGCTGCATACAAAATTCTGTCTCTAACCAGTTCAGGGCTTTCTATCTTGTCAGTATGCACATTTAAGACGCCTAGCCCTATATTGCCAGGCACTTTGTATTCTTTGAAGAAATCCAAAATTTTGTAGCCGATTCTTGTTTGCTTATCTGTGCCTAAATTATCAGAGTCAGAATTTGCAAACTCCCAGGCATACTGATAGCAATTTTTCATTTCCAAAATTGCAGGAAACATTACACTATAATCGCTAAAGCACATATGTATGCTGGCTTTTACATCAAGCCCTTTTACTGATTCATTAAAAGTTTCTACAACTAAATCAACTTCATCAGGGTATGTAGTGGCAGCAGGCTCGTCAATCTGAACCCATTTAGCTCCATTCTCCACAAGCGCCGCTATATTCGGCCTTACGACATTTTTGGCAAGTGCAATAGCCATCTCTCTTCTGTCAATTTTTTCAGATCCAAAAAGATCAAAGATATCTGACTGCTCAAGATTTTTTCTGCCGTAAAACTCATTGTAGGACCACTCAGCTAATGTATAAGCTCCCGTAATAGGGATTTTTAATTCTCTCTTGGTTTTTTCCCTCAGAAACTTGAATTCCTCAAGATGATATGGAATTTTGAACGATGGCTCAGTTATGCAAGCAGCTTTCCGGTATTTCATAACATCAAATGACCTTACCAGGCCTTTAAATTCAAAGCCGTTTATGTCGCTTATAGGATCTTCATACA
>CAYOWR010000085.1:0-4233 GCA_964407725.1 uncultured Methanosarcinales archaeon | reverse complement strand
AGTGCCTATGATAATAGCAAGTGTTATTTCCTGAACTCCAAAAGCCATCAAATCACCTCTATTTTTGCTAATAGGCTATATTTATCGGCTTATTTATATAGTTTTCGAAAGTTTGGGTTTTAACAATTCTAAAATACTAAACTTTATAAACAAAACTAGCCAATCTATAAGTATGAAAAACGTGCTTGTATTGACTACAACATTTCCAAGATGGATTGATGACACAACACCATCTTTTGTCTTTAAACTGTCAAATTTATTGGCTAAGAAGTACAAAATAATAGTTTTAGCTCCGCATCACTTTAAAGCCGAAAAAAGGGAAAGACTGGGAAATTTAACAGTCCATAGATTTAAGTATTTTTTTCCTGAAAAATATCAGAAAATAGCCTATGGTGCAGGTATATTAAAAAATGTTAAATCAAGCTTTCTGGCAAAAGTCCAAATTCCTGGATTTCTGGCTTCCCAGATAAACAGCGCCAATAATATCATAAAAAAAGATAATATAAATATGGTTCATGCTCATTGGCTTGTACCCCAAGGCCTTATCGGAGTCATGCTGAGGAAAAAATATAAGCTGCCGCTAATAGTTACAATACACGGCAGTGATTTATTTCCGTTAAAAAGCAAATTCTTCAAATTGATGCAAAAAAATGTTGTTGAAAATGCCGATTTAATTACAGTGAACAGCGAAACTGCAAGACAGGAACTTATTTCAAGATTTCCTAAAATAAGAAATAAAGCTGCAATAATACCGATGGGCATTGATTTGAATATGTTTAAGCCAAATAATGTCAAAGATAAATTTCAAAAATATAAAAATAATAAAATAATATTGTTTGTAGGAAGGCTAAATGAGCAGAAAGGCATTGAATATCTGTTAATGGCACTTCCAAAAGTCATTTCTAAAATAGAGAATGCAAAACTTTTGCTTATTGGAGAAGGAAATTACAAAAAAGATCTTCAAAAAAAATCTGGGGAATTGGATATCGATGCTTATGTGGAATTTTTAGGCCCAAAAACCCATAAAGAAGTAGCTGATTACTATAATCTGGCTGACGTTGTTGTGCTGCCTTCTGTTACATCAAATCTTGGAACAGAGTCTTTTGGCTTGGTGCTTGCAGAGGCGATGGCTTGCGGAACTTGCGTTATAGGGTCTTCAAGCGGAGGCATAAAAGGCATAATAAAAGATAATTTTAACGGCCTGATTTTTCAAGAGAAAAATTATAATCAACTATCACAAAAAATAATTGAAGTACTAACAAATAAAAAGCTAGAGGATATGTTAAGCAGGAATGGAATGAAATATTCACGAGAAAACTACGACTGGAAAATTATTTCAAAAAAATTTTTGAAACTCTATGATAAACTGCTAAAATGAAATTAATATACGACTTAAAAATTAGAGCATATAGATTTGCTAATACAATACTAGGAAAATCAATATTAAGATTATTATCAGGATTTGTTTATGTTGACAATCTAGAAAAAACTAGTTCAAAAATTAAGCACCCATTTATTATTGCACTAACAATTGATACAGAATCTGGATATGTTGAAAAAAATGACCATAGAATCTGGCAGAAACAAGCTCCAGAAGCATATATAGGATATTATAAAGGAATTGAAAACTGGAGAAAATTGCTAAGCAAGCATAATGTAAAAGCAACATTTTTTCTTTCCACAAACTGCTTTAGTGCAAAAGGAACAGAATTTAATAAAATAATCAAACAACTAAAATTATTGCTTAAAGAGGGGCATGAGATTGGGATGCATATGCATCCTGATAGCGATTTGGCTTTGCAGGCAAAATTAAACAAGAAGTTTGATGCTACAAGCGCTAGGTTCTACAATGAGAAAGAAATTGATAATTTAATAAAAACTGGAAAGCGATTAATAAAAAAATACTTAAACATCAATGTTTCAAGCTTCAGATGGGGAAATTGGGCTTTGAACACATACGCTGTAAAAGCATTGAGTAAAAATAGATTCAAGGTTGACAGCTCTGCTACTCCGGGAATAAAGGGGCATCAAAGTGATGAAATGTCTTATGACTGGATCAAAGCAAAGCAGCATTATCCATGGAAGCTGAGCTTTAATGATTATCAGAATACAAACCATCAGAACTCAAATGTGCTTGAGATACCAATTGTGACATTTAATTTTCTCGGATTCAAGCTGAGGGCAGATCCTGCTAATTCTGCTTTATTGCAGGCTTGCTTTGACTACTATTACAAAAATGCTGACAGGTCAAAAAAACCATTTATTTTTGTGGCTATATCCCATAGCATAGAATCAACTCATTTAGATGGCTCTAAAACAAAAATTATAGATGTAATGGAAGAATTTTTGAATTATGCCAAAAAATTCAATGATGTTAAATTTTTAACGTTAAATAACACGTAATAAAACAATTAATTACATTTTCTTTGCGACAATTACATAATAAATTGGCCATCTTTTTGTCCTGTCAAGAAAATCAAGAATGCTTAATAATTGCAATAAAATATAAGGTATGTAAAGAATCAAATAAGCAAGCAGTTGCACAATTCTTTTTAGGAATTTCGGTACCAATAGAGGCAGACCTTTAATCAAAGAATGTAAAATTATAGAAGGAATACTGAAAAAGCCTCCAACTTCTTTAATTTTCTCAATTTTGAAATAATCCTGAAGCATAGTTTTAAGGCCATATTCTGTGAAGCGGTATTTATCGTCTGGAATATCATGTATCGGATAAAAAAATGGGTTTACTATAACAAGTTCTCCATTTTTTTTAAGCAGGCTGCTTGTTATTTCTATTACCTTAAATGGATTTTTGAAATAGTATAATGAATTTACCATTATAACATTATCAAATGAATCTTTCTTGAATGGAAGAAAGTCAGCATCTCCAATTAAATGGCTTTTGCTAGTTCTTTCAATGTCAAAATTTGTTATTTTTCCTTTCATTAGCCTTTGATAATTCGGATTTGAGCCACTTCCAATATCAAGAATCTTATCACTTTCATTATTGAATACTCTGTCAATCTCTTTTTCTATTTGTCTTCTCAATATGAAAAATTCTCCTATCATTTTCTCAATATTCTGTCAAGCTCTTTTGCTATATTATGCCATGAATTCTTTAATTTTGCTCTATAATTTATTTTCTTTTTATTTAATTGTGTTTTTATTTTTTCTGCCATATCATTTTTATCATTTTCCTTGCACAAGCTGTCCTTGAAATCTTTCAGTAATATTCCGACATCGCCAACATTGCTTGCAACTATTGGTGTGTTGCAGGCCATATATTCTACAGCTTTATACGGAAAGCAGTACTTGGTGAATTCATTTGCAGGATTTGGCACAACAACAACATCAGCAGCATTGATTAATTTTACAACCTTGTCTTGAGTTAAAGAGCCAAGGTAAATTATTCCTTCTTTTTTCAAGTCAATGTATTTAGCTTCATTTCGATAAAACCTTCCGGCTATTACCAAGATTAAATCTTTTATTTCTTTTCTTAGATCCTGAATTACATCAATAAGCAAATCAATTCCTTGCAATCTTTGTATAGAGCCAGCATAAGCAACAATTTTTGCGCTTTTTGGAAGGCCTAATAATTTTCTGCAGCTTAATTGATTCATAGGCTTAAATAATCTTGTATCAGCTCCATTTTGTACTACAAAAACATTTCTATTTTGCAAATTTTTAATCTTGTTTTTTAGAGAATAACTGACTGCTGTTATTATATTGGCATTTTTCATTGCATAATTATCTATAAACTTGAAAAAAGGAATTTTATAAGTGTCATAGGTTTCGTAATTATCGTGCAAATCATAGATAAATTTTACTTTATGCTTTTTTGCAAAAATATAACCAATAATGCCCCATAAAGGATCGCTTGTTGATATTAAATAATCATATTTTTTATTTTTTAGTTGAATATTTAAATTATCTAAAAAACTTAAGAAATAAAATATGCCAAAAGGTCTGATATTTATATTTATTCCATGAAGTAGCTTTTCCTTCTTCTCGAATTTTTTGTAGTCAGCGCAGAAAAAGTTAATGTCATGATTGAATTTCTTTAATGCAGCAAAAAGCCTAGTTTGCCTGCCAAAATCTTCATCTACTATATCCCGACTTGCTGTATATCTGCTAGTTAATACTAGGATTTTCATAAAGTATTGATTATTATGTCGATTTAAATAACTTTACTAACCAAATTAGACTTTATAAACAAATATGGAGTAACCGATC